>CALHST010000078.1 GCA_938038825.1 uncultured Paracoccaceae bacterium
GTTTTAACGGCTGTTCCCGAGTGCAAATGAGCAAGATCGCGTCAGTCAAGGCGCGGTTATTTGCCGTGCCATTGGACGAGGTTTTGGTGGATGCCAAACATGGGGACCATTCCCATTTTCACCTGATCACCGCCACCATCACGCTGGAAGATGGCACCACTGGCACAGGGTACACATATAACGGCGGGCGTGGTGGGCAGTCTACGGCTGCAATGATCACACATGATCTTGCGCCGTTTTTGGTCGGACAGGATGCCACAGATGTTGAGGCCCTGTATGATGCGATGCAATGGCATATGCATTATGTGGGGCGCGGCGGCATCCTGAGCTTTGCGATATCTGCCATTGATATCGCCTTATGGGACATCCGCGGAAAAACAACGGGCCAATCTTTGGCAACTATGTCCGGTGGGGCTGGGGATCGCTGCAATGCCTATGGTGGGGGCATCGACTTGGCCTTTGACCTGCCACGGCTTTTGCAGAATATCCAAGGTTATCTTGATCAAGGGCTGCGCGCAGTCAAAATCAAAGTGGGCCAGCCCACGGAAGCCAAAGATATCGAACGTATCCGCGCGGTGCGGGCCCATATCGGGTCTGATGCACCCTTTGCAATTGATGCGAATTATTCGATGTCACGGGATCAGGCGATTTCGTTGGCGAAGGCCGTCAAGGATCAGGATCTGATGTGGTTCGAAGAACCCATCATCCCCGATGATTACCCCGGTTACAAAGTGGTCGGCGATGCGTCAGGTGTGGCCATGGCCCAAGGTGAAAACCTGCATACGATTCATGAATTCGAAATGGCGCTGGAACAGGGCGCGTTGCGCTTTATTCAACCGGATGCATCAAATTGCGGGGGCATTACGGGTTGGTTGCAGGCCGCGCATTTGGGACGTCAACATGGTGTCACTGTCTGCAGCCATGGTATGCAGGAATTGCATGTGTCTTTGCTGGCTGGTTTTGGCGGGGATGGGTGGCTTGAGGTTCATTCCTTCCCCATTGATCGCTACACCCATCGCCCCTTGGTTATCCAAGACGGCAAGGCGGTTGCCCCGTCGGTTCCGGGTACGGGGGTCACGTTTGATTGGGATCGTTTGACGCCATTCGAGCTGCACTAAGCGTTGCCGTCTGCACGCGGGGCTGTGCAAAGTGCCGGTTTTTGATCACAATCGAACAGATGGTTCTTGAAAAATTAGGAAACAAGGGAAAAGTATCTTGGAACGTGCTCAAAAGGAGACTGACCATGCTGCCTTCCATTGAAATGTCCGTGCGCCCGGTTGTCACTGCGTTCTTTGACGCGCATTCCAACACGATTTCATATGTGGTCAAAGACCCCGAATCCTCTTCTTGTGCCATCATTGATGCGGTGATGGAGTTTGACTTTGCGGCAGGGCGTCTGACACATGATAGCGCAGATCAGATGATCGCGTTTATCCGGGCAGAGAACCTGACACTGGAATGGATCATTGAAACGCATGTGCATGCGGATCATTTGTCGGGGGCGCCTTATATCCAGCAGATCCTTGGTGGGAAAATTGGCATTGGCGAACACATCGTCACGGTCCAAGACACGTTCGGCAAGATTTTCAACGAAGGCACGGAATTTCAACGCGACGGGTCTCAGTTCGACAAGTTGTTCACAGATCTAGATACCTATGATGTCGGCACAATGACCTGCCATGTCCTGCACACCCCGGGCCACACACCCGCGTGCAATGTGCATGTGGTTGGCGATGCGGCATTCG
The DNA here is from genome assembly GCA_938038825.1 of uncultured Paracoccaceae bacterium. Lineage (GTDB taxonomy): Bacteria > Pseudomonadota > Alphaproteobacteria > Rhodobacterales > Rhodobacteraceae > Aliishimia. The sequence goes on from CALHST010000078.1 coordinate 1,746, forward strand.
CCGGGGATACGTTGTTCATGCCCGACGGAGGCTCTGCTCGGGCGGACTTCCCTGGCGGAGATGCAGGCGCGCTTTATGACAGCATCACACGGGTTCTTAGCTTGCCGGATGATATGCGATTGTTTGTGTGCCACGATTATGGTCCCGGCGGGCGTGATATCGCATGGGAGACGACAATTGGCGAAGAACGCGCCAAGAATATCCATGTTGGCGGGGGCACGGATCGCGCAGCCTTTGTGAAGATGCGTGAGGAACGGGACGCAACGCTTGCGGTGCCCAAATTGATCATTCCGTCATTGCAAGTGAACATGCGCGGGGGCGAAGTGCCAACAGATCCTGCCGGTAATATGGCGTTGAAGATTCCTGTCAATAAACTCTGATTTTCCAGGGCGGTTTTTGCGGGTTACAAGGCGGCGGATAGGTTTTTTCGACGGTTAATATTTTGTTTTAAAACAACTTTGTTGACCTTTCAGCGATTAACGCGATTGCAATTAATTGTGGGCAATGTGCGCCTGAATTCAAACTTTGCCGGACAAAGGTGGCTGGCACTTGGACCGAACAGGCACATTATGAACTTTTGGAACCGCTCTTCGAAACCATCGCAACACGCTCAAGACCTCACCGGATTGATGGCTGCATTGGATAGAATTCAAGCCGTGATTTGGTTTGATTTGGATGGCAAAATTCTGGATGCAAATCAGAATTTTCTGAATACGGTTGGGTACGAGCTTTCGGAAATCGTCGGGCAGCACCACAGTATCTTTGTTCCCAAAGACCAAGTTCATTCTGCTGAATACAAGCAGTTCTGGGCGAAACTTTCCCGAGGTGAGACGCATTCAGGGAAATTCGAAAGGATGTCAAAGACGGGCGACACGATCTGGATCGAAGCGTCTTACAATCCGGTTCTGGACGAAGACGGTAATCCTGTAAAAGTCGCCAAATTCGCCATTGATATTACAGAAACACGCAAGAAAGCCGTGGATGCGGAGGGGCAAATCGATGCAATTTCGCGGTCACAAGCTGTGATTGAATTTAGCTTGGACGGGAAAATTTTGACCGCCAACGACAATTTTTTGAATGTCCTTGGATACAAACTTTCCGAAGTCAAAGGACAGTATCATAGAATGTTCGTAACGCCCGAGGAGGCTGTGGGGCAAGAGTATCAGGATTTTTGGCGCTCGCTTGCGAAGGGGCAATTTCATGCAGGCGAATACATGCGCATTGCCAAAGACGGGTCCGAAGTGTGGATACAAGCAAGTTACAATCCCATTTTTGATCTGTCCGGACGCCCTGTTAAGGTCGTAAAATTCGCATCGGATGTGACCGAACAAAAAGTGTCAGCTGCAGATGCAAGCGGCCAACTTTTGGCGATCTCAAAAGCTCAGGCTGTCATCGAATTCGATCTAAAGGGTTATGTCCTGCAAGCAAACGATAACTTCCTTGCTGCGATGGGGTATTCTCGAGACGAAGTTGTGGGCAAGCATCACAGTATGTTTTTGAAAGCAGAAGATGCGAGCAGCAAAGAATATCAGCTTTTTTGGGATGGTCTCGCCAAAGGGGAATTCTATTCAGATGAGTTTCGCCGTGTTGGCAAGAATGGCAAAGATGTTTGGATTCAGGCGACATATAATCCGATCTTAGGTCCAAACGGAAAGCCTTATAAGGTCGTCAAGTATGCTGTTGATTTCACGCAAAGAAAAGCGGCGCTGCAAGCCCTTGTTGATGGATTGTCCGCGCTTTGTGCGGGTGATTTGTCTTATCGTTTACCGGATATTGCCGAAGGCGACTTCCGTTCCATTTACGACTCTTTCAACACGACCATGGTGCGCCTTGAAGAACTGGTGAAGGGGATATTGCAAACAGCCGTTTCCATTGCAGGCGAAACGGAGTGTATCGCAGGGATCGCCAGCGATCTGGCCACGCGAAGTGAACGGCAAGCCTCGTCGGTCGAAGAAACCTCGGCCGCGATTGAGGAGATTTCCTCGACAATCAAAAGCACTGCACGAAATGCCGAAGCTGCAACTGAAGCCGCGAAAAACGCATCTCGCAATGCGCAATCTGGAAATGGCATTGTCACGGAAGCCATTGCCGCGATGCAACGGATTGAAGACAGCGCCGGAAAAATTGGCCAAGTCGTAGAAGTTATTGACGGAATCGCGTTTCAAACTAACCTTCTGGCGTTGAATGCTGGGGTCGAAGCCGCGCGTGCCGGAGAAGCGGGGAGCGGTTTTGCCGTTGTGGCGTCCGAGGTCCGCGCACTCGCCCAGAAAGCCGCTGAATCTGCGCGTCAGATCAATGAATTGATCCAGGCCAGTAATGAAGAGGTCACACAAGGGTCAATTCTTGTGGGCAACAGTGGTAGTGCGCTCGAAAAAATTGAAAGCGGTGTCGATGACGTTGTGGTCAATATTAACGACATTCAACGGGCCAGCCAGGAACAAGCTTTGGGCATCACCGAGGTTACAAATTCCGTAGTGGAAATCGACGGCGCAATTCAAAGAACAGCGGCCTTGGCAGAAGAAAGTTCAGCGGCTGCGTCACTCTTGGCGGATCGGGCCTCGAAACTGCGCGAGTTGGTGCGCTATTTCAATGTTCGAGAAGACGTGAGTTCTGTTGAAGCAACGCCGCCATCGTACAACAATCAGCCAAGCACGCCCCAAACGGCTGCCGTCAGTTTCGGCAACACAGCATTGGCAGAAGATGAGTCCTTGTATGACGAGAGCGGTTGGGAAGACTTCTGATCGTCAAGGCTTATGGTCGGTGCGCATTGCGCACGATGTCCGCCACGAGATTTAGTTGCGCCGCCATAGGGCTCGCCTTGCGCCAGATCATTCCAATCCGACGTGCGGGTTCCGGGGGGGCAAATCGCGCAATTGATACGTTGGCGGCTCCCGTCTCGACGGGAAGTGCCATTTCCGGCACCAAAGTGACCCCGATCCCGGCACCCACCATTTGAACCAACGTCGCCAGCGAAGATCCTTCAAGCATTTCGTATGGCAATGCTGTTTGCAGATTACAAAATGCAAGGGCTTGATCGCGAAAACAATGGCCCTCTTCCAAAAGCAGCAACCGCATATCGCGCAAGGTTTCCGGACTGGGGATAGGCAGATCCGTGTCCTCTGCCGGGCGAACAAGCACGAAATTTTCCGCGAACAAATCGACTTCTTCGAATTGCGCTTCTGAAATCGGCAGCGCCACGATCGCGGCATCCAGACGCCCCTCGACCAATTCAGTAATCAGATTTTGCGTCTGCGTTTCGCGCAAGTATAGTTCCAGGTCTGGATAATCCTGCTGTAAGGTCGCAATAACCTGCGGCAACAAATACGGGGCCACAGTGGGTATGGCCCCAAGTCTCAAATGCCCATTCAGTGTTCCTTGGGCTGCACGCGCCAAATCTTCCAATTCATCCAAACTGCGTAAGATATCGCGAACGCGCACAGCAAAGCTTTCACCCAATCCTGTCAATCGGATTTGGCGGGGACCGCGTTCGAACAAGGCCGATCCCAACGTCGCTTCCAATTCCTTGATCTGCATAGACAAAGCGGGCTGGGAGATGGAACTCGCTTCGGCGGCGCGCCCAAAGTGGCGGTGTCGCGCCAAAGCTTCGAAGTATCTTAGCTGTCGGAAGGTCAGATTTTGCATAAGCTGAACTTATAGAGGCGATCAATAAAATCAACTTAAACTAATGGAAGGAGATTGGTAGAACACGGCTAAGTTCTACCGTGGATTCGCATGCGACTTCGCAAGAACACAGGCACTTGAACCAAAACACTCTAGTCAAGGAGAGACAACATGGACGGATCGCCAGTAGGCAAATGCCCGATAATGGGCGGGGCGCACAACCACAAGGGCGTCGGCACAACGGCAAATCAGCATTGGTGGCCCAACCAGCTGAACCTCAAAATGTTGCACCAAAATTCGAACATGACGGACCCTATGGATCCGGATTTCGATTACGCAGAAGCGTTCAAGGCATTGGATTTGGATGCGGTCAAAGCGGACCTTTACGCATTGATGAAAGACAGCCAGGATTGGTGGCCCGCGGATTATGGGCATTATGGTCCGTTGTTTGTCCGCATGACTTGGCACGCAGCGGGGACCTACCGCACGCAAGATGGTCGCGGTGGCGGTGGAACAGGGGCACAACGCTTTGCCCCTTTGAATTCTTGGCCTGACAATGGCAATTTGGACAAAGCGCGCCGGTTACTATGGCCGATCAAACAGAAATACGGCAAGGCGATCAGCTGGGCGGATCTGTTGATCTTAGCCGGTAACGCAGCAATCGAAGACATGGGGCTGCCGACATTTGGGTATGGCGGCGGTCGCGAGGACATCTGGGAACCCGAAGAGGACATCTATTGGGGGCCTGAAACCGAATGGTTAGCGACGTCCGACACAGAGAACAGCCGCTATTCCGGCGACCGGGATCTGGAAAACCCGCTGGGTGCGGTTCAAATGGGTCTGATTTATGTGAACCCTGAAGGCCCCGACGGAAACCCTGATCCATTGGCATCAGCGCGCGATGTACGGGAAACCTTTGCCCGCATGGCGATGAACGACGAAGAAACTGTTGCGCTGGTTGCCGGTGGTCACACATTTGGCAAAATGCACGGCGCGGGGGATGCCGCACGTGTTGGGCCCGAACCTGAAGGCGCACCAATTGAGGCAATGGGCCTTGGCTGGTTGTCCACGCACGCATCTGGCAAGGGCGCGGATGCCATCACATCAGGTCTCGAAGGCGCATGGACGTCCAACCCGATTAAGTGGGACATGGGCTATTTCGATGTGCTTTTCGGCTATGAGTGGGAACTGACAAAGTCTCCTGCCGGGGCAAATATGTGGGCTCCCAAAGATCTGGCAGATGAAGATCACGCACCGGATGCGGGTGACGCGTCTAAAAAGGTGTCGATCTTCATGAATACGGCCGATATGGCGATGCGCGAAGATCCGATTTACGAAAAAATCTCGCGTCGGTTCCACGCAAATCCCGAAGAGTTTGCGGATGCGTTCAAGCGCGCATGGTTCAAACTTTTGCACCGCGATATGGGGCCAAAAGTTCGCTATTTGGGTAAGGACGTGCCCGAGGAAGACTTGATCTGGCAGGACCCAATCCCTGCAGGGCAAGCTTTGACGGACGCACAAGTTGCAGAGCTGAAAGGCAAAATCCTGGCTTCTGGCCTGAGCACATCTGAGCTTGTCAAAGCAGCATGGGCGTCGGCGTCTACCTTCCGTGGCAGTGACAAACGTGGCGGCGCAAATGGTGCGCGTGTGCGTCTGGCACCTCAAAAAGGCTGGGCTGTGAATGATGCGGATGAGCTGTCAAAGGTGGTCAGCACGCTGGAAGGCATCCAATCCGCGTTTGACGGCACGGTGTCCTTGGCAGACCTGATCGTACTGGGCGGCACGGTTGCTGTTGAAGAGGCTGCAAAAGCAGGCGGTCACCCGGTGAACGTTGCGTTTTCCTCGGGTCGTGGTGACGCAACGGATGCGCAAACGGATGCAGAGAGCTTTGCGCCATTGGAACCTACTGCGGACGGTTTCCGGAACTATCTGGGCAAAGGCCATTTGCGGGAGCCCGCCGAATTGCTGGTGGACCGCGCGCAATTGCTGACATTGACGGCTCCTGAGATGACAGTCTTGGTGGCGGGCCTTCGGGTTCTGGGCGCGAATGCCGGCGGATCGACACATGGTGTGTTCACCGACAAGGTCGGGACGCTCAGCACAGACTTCTTCAAAACGCTGATGGACATGGACATCGCGTGGTCCGCAAAAGACGGCGCCAAAGACACGTATGAAGGCAAAAGCCGCTCAACGGGTGACGTCAAATGGACAGGGACGTCTGTTGATCTGGTGTTTGGTTCCAATTCGCAGCTACGCTCGCTTGCAGAAGTGTACGCATCTGACGATGGCGGCGCCAAATTTGCGGCTGACTTCGCAGCCGCGTGGAGCAAGGTAATGGATCTGGATCGTTTTGATCTGGTCTGATTTCAGCCAAAACTGAGCAGGAAAGCGCGATTTCATTTCGAGGTCGCGCTTTTTTGTGGCCAATGTTTATTCGGACGTGACTGCACAATTGAATTGCAAACAGATGGCGCATTTCAATTGTACGAACGCGATGTATTTTCCCGCATAAATTGCAATTGACAGGGTTGCACAGTCTTTGTGCCCCTGTGACCGCGACCCGCGCTTCTCTTTTAAGTTGACACTGTGGAAATCGGTTGTTGAAGTATCAATTATGGCGTCCAGCCGGGGAGATAATTTAATGACGGCATTTGATCATTTTTCACCAGATGCATTAACTTTCTTCAAGAATTTAAAGTCCAACAATACGCGCGAATGGTTTTCCGAGAATAAAACCACGTATGATCAAGTGGTTAAAGAACCGGCGCGTGCATTTGCAATTGCGATCGAAGTCGCGCTTAAGGATCTGACAGGGCAGAGACATACGGCAAAGATTTTTCGAATTCACCGGGATGTGCGATTTTCAAAAGATAAGACGCCGCACAATACGCATCTGCACATGTCTTTTTCGAATGCTCCGTCCAATCCGAATGCGCCGATGTGGTTTTTTGGTTGGGATACCGAAGGGCTGACATTGGGCTGTGGCATATTTCAATATCAAAAGCAGGCGCTGGAGCCTTTTCGCAATTTGATGACAACTGAAATGGGCGGGCGTTTGAATGACTTGGTGAAAGAGGCAAAAATAAGCGGTCTGCGTGTCAGTGATCCGGCATTGAAACGCGTTCCGAATGGATATGACAAAGCGCATCCCAATTCAGAAGCGTTGCGTCGCAAAGGGCTGGCTGTTTGGAATGATCTGGGAAGTCCAGACTTGGCCACAGAACCCGGCTTCGTGTCGCGGTGCATTGAAGGGTACAAACCACTGCTTGCAACGCACAGGTTGCTAAGCGAAGTGGACCAAAAATTGACTTAAATCCGTCAATTATTGATGATTTCAAAAATCTATCGAGTCTGCACGTTTAACCAAAACATCCATATCCCATCGATTTTTCGAAATACAGGAATGAACAGCTTGCATATGGGCAAAACCGGGTAAGCTGCCCAGAGTTTTGATGATAGGTGCTGGATGGATGGCAATACAAACCCGGAACGCAAGCGAATGGGCCGCAAAGCCCGCATGGCCAAGCGCGCGGCGAAACCGATAATAAATCCCAGCCCACCCGGTGCCCGTGGGGGGCAGTATGCGCCGCTCAGTGATGATGATCTTGTGCAAATTTTTGACTCCGCACAGCACCTTTTGGCGCATCTGGGTATGGGAGAGGTCCCAGACCGTCTGCGCAGCGACTTGATCCAAGCGGGAGCACAGGATGGGCCAAACACTCGCATCCTATTTCCCAAAACGCTGGTGCATGAGGCGATAGAACAGGCTGCCAAAACGTTCACGCTGCATGGGCGGGACCCTACGCGCTCAATCGAGGTGGGCGGTGATCGTGTGTATTTCGGTACAGGTGGTGCAGCCGTCCAAACCTTGGATATCGACACCGGCGTGTATCGTTCTTCGACCTTGGCGGATTTGCATGATTTCACACGGTTGCAGGATACGCTTGATAACGTTGCGTGGTTCACGCGATGCTGCATCGCGACCGATGTGCCCGATACTCATGATCTGGACATTAACACCGCCTATGCGTTGATCAAAAACACCACCAAACCTATCGCGACAGCCTTTACGATCCCGGAAACCGTGGCACCAATTGTCGAGATGTTTGATATCGCTGCAGGTGGGCAGGGCGCATTTGCGGCCCGTCCCTTTGCCAAGGCCCATATCAGCCCAATCATTTCGCCCATGCGCTTTGGTGAGGATGCGGTAGACGTCGTCTATGAATGCATGCGTCATAACATTCCCATGTCCTGCATCACAGCCGCGCAAGCCGGGGCAACAGCACCTGCAACGCTGGCCGGGTTTCTGGCACAATCCTTGGCGGAAACTTTGGCCAGTCTTGTCATGGTGCACGCGATCAAACCGGGCTTTCCCATGATCTTTTCCAACTGGCCTTTGGTGATTGATCTGCGAACGGGCGCTTTTTCGGGCGGGGGAGGTGAAACGGCCATCTTGAATGCGGCGTCTGCACAGCTGTCAAACTGGCTGGGGTTGCCTTCGGGTGTCGCGGCCTCAATGACCGATGCCAAAGCGCTGGATGCGCAATATGGGATGGAAAAAGGCATGACCTCGATCACGGCCGCTTTGGCCGGGGGCAATTTGATTTATGAAAGCTCTGGCATGACGGCGGCGTTGCTGGGGGCCAGCTTTGAGGCGTTTGTACTGGACAACGACATGCACGCGCATACCTATCGCGCGTTGCGTGGGATTGAGGTCACCGCTGAAACTCTGGATGTGGCAGCGATCAGCGATGCAGTTCTGGGAGACGGCCATTTTCTGGGAAGCGATCAAACCCGCGCCGCGATGGAACACGACTATGTCTATCCGGCATTTGCGGATCGCGACACGCCACGTACGTGGCAAGAAAACGGTGCTTTGACCGCATGGGATCGCGCGCGCCAACGTGCCAAGGAAATCCTAAACTCTCATCACCCGGACTACCTGACACCCGATCAAGACGCCGCTATTCGTGCGCGTTTCAACATCTTGTCCTAAGGGGCTGGCTTGCCCAGAAAACGCCGCTGAAATTCCCAAGAAACGCGGCCATCTTCCTGTCGAACTGCGATATGTACCTATGATTGTGTCACCTGTGCCGCAGACAGGCCTGTGAGTGGCTTGCCAAATCGTCTCAGGGTTCTTTTCAACGCGCTGTGCAGCCATAGGTTACATAGTCAAAAGGAGACGCACGTGCTGGAACTGAAAGCGGTGGAAAAGGCGTTTGGAGACGTGCCCGTACTGCGCGGCGTGGATCTGTCACTCGCGGCAGGCGAAACTCTGGCCTTAACGGGCGAATCCGGCAGCGGCAAAAGTACCCTGTTGCATATCGCGGGCGGGTTAGAGCACGCGGATGCGGGCGTCGTGCAGTTGGCTGGGCAAGACCTGATGCAGATGACAGATGCGGGCCGTGCAGAGGTGCGGCGCAAAGACATTGCGTTGGTATTTCAGCAGTTCAACCTTATTCCATCGCTGACAGTGGCTGCCAACATCGCCTTTCAGGCGCGTCTTGCAGGCAGCTTGGATGAGGCCGCAGTGGCCCACATGGTGGATAAACTGGGGCTAACCGATCACCTCAAGCAATATCCCGAAAATCTGTCTGGTGGGCAACAACAACGGGTGGCCATCGCGCGGGCTTTGGCGGCCAAACCAAAGCTGCTTTTGGCGGATGAACCAACAGGCAACTTGGATGAAAACACTGCTGCGGATGTGTTGGACCAAATGCTGGAACTGGTCGCAGACACGGGGGCCGCCATGTTAATCGTGACCCATTCCCCGGCAATTGCACAGCGCATGCAGCGCCATGTGCATCTGCGCAAAGGTCAGCTCGCATGATCCGCGTTTGCGCGGGAGCGTTGCTGTCTCATTGGCGGCGCAATCCGCTGCAATTGTTTACGTTTCTGGGTGGTCTTGCGTTGGCAACGGCACTTTGGGCTGGTGTGCAGGCGATCAATGCCGAAGCGCGCGCCAGTTATGAAGCTGCGGCCTCGACCCTTGGCGAAGGGCGCTTTGATCAGCTGGTTCCAAAGACGGGTAACAGCATTTCGCAAGACACCTTTGTGGCGCTGCGCCGATCTGGTTGGCTCGTGTCCCCCGTGATCGAAGGGCGCCTTGGCGATGCGCGCTTGGTTGGCATTGATCCCTTGTCCGCGCCCGGCGACATTGCCCCCCGGCAAATGAGCGACTTGGCGCAACCTTTGACTGCGGCCCAAGCGGCTTCGGTCTTTGTCAGCGCTGAAACTGCACCGCTTTTGCCCGAAGGGACAGCGTTTGTTGTGGATGCTGACATCGCGCCGGGAGTGGCTTTGGCGGATATTGGCGTGGCCCAAGACTTGCTGGGGCGCGATGATCTGTCCCGGCTGGTGGTGCTTCCCCGTCAACCGTTGGTGCAGGCCGTGCTCGTGGATGTGGCCCCCGACTTGCGCATGCAGGATTCCCAACAAAGCAGCAATGTGGCACAATTGACGGACAGCTTTCACTTAAACCTGACTGCCTTTGGCTTGCTCAGCTTTGCGGTTGGCCTGTTCATCGTGCATTCCACCATTGGCCTTGCGTTTGAACAGCGGCGAGGAATGATCCGCACGCTGCGTTCGCTGGGCGTGCCGCTGCGGATTTTAGTGACGTTGATTGCCATCGAAATGATGACGCTCGCCTTATTGGCCGCAGGCATTGGCGTGTTGCTGGGTTACATGATCGCCGCCCTTTTATTGCCCGATGTGGCCGCAACATTGCGCGGGCTGTATGGCGCGCAAATCACTGGGGCTTTGCAGTTCAGAACCGAATGGTGGCTGTCGGGGTTGATTATCGCCATGGTGGGCACTGCTGTCGCACTCTCAGGTCGTCTTTGGCAAATTGCCAACATGCCCCTGTTGGCCAGTGTTCGCCCAAGAGCATGGGTCTTGGCATCCGGTGCACAACAAAGGGTGCAAGCGGCGCTGGCGTTGGCCTTGCTGGTCATCGCCGGGATTATGGTCGTTGTCGCCAGTGGTCTTGTCGCGGGATTTGTGATGCTTGGCTGCTTGTTGATGGGGGCCGCATTGCTGTTGCCTGTGTTGGTGGGGGTTGTTTTGCGCATTGCGGGCCGCTTTGCCAAAGGCCCAGTGTCACAATGGTTTTGGGCTGACACGACGCAGCAGTTGCCGGGCCTGAGCCTTGCGCTGATGTCTTTACTGCTTGCGATTTCGGCCAATATTGGCGTTGCGACCATGGTGTCGAGCTTCCGTTTGACGTTCGAGGCCTTCTTGGATCAACGGCTTGCGCCCGAATTGTTTATCCAAGTCGACGACGCCCAATCCGCTCGCCAGATCGAACAATACTTGCTGAAAAAAACGGACGAAGTGCTGCCCTTGCTGGAAGGCCAGACCGAGGTTTTGGGACTGCCATCACAATTATTCGGCATCCGGGTCGGCGCGACTTATCGGCAAAACTGGGTGTTTTTGGAGTCTGCTCCGGGTACTTGGGATCTGGTGGCGGACGCCCAAGGGGCCATTGTGAACGAACAACTGGCGCGCAAAGTGGGGCTTTGGGTCGGGGATGACGTGCCATTGCCGCTGGGTGAGTCTCTTCCGATCGTTGGAGTCGTCGGGGATTACGGCAATCCGTTGGGGCAGGTCTATGTCACCGAAACCGTCTTTGCGCGGTACTTCCCGGATTTTGTGCCGGATCGGTTTGGGGTGCGCACCAGCGACGTGGCTAGCCTGCGCGCGGATCTATCCCGCGACTTAGGCTTAAGTGACAGCGCCATGATCAACCAAGAAGAGATCAAGGCGTTTTCCATTCAAGTGTTTGAACGTACGTTCAGTGTGACTGCCGCCCTGAATGTATTAACCTTGGCCGTGGCTTCCTTTGCGATGCTGATGAGCCTGTTGACCCTTGCCGATCTGAGGGTGCCGCAACTGGCCCCCGTCTGGGCGCTGGGGCTGACGCGTCGTGACCTTGGACGGTTAGAGCTGATCCGTGCTTGTGCCTTGGCGGGTTTGGTGTTTGTGTGCGCGATCCCGCTGGGGTTGGCGCTCGCGTGGATTTTGCTGGCCATTGTGAACGTGGAGGCGTTTGGCTGGAAGCTGCCGATGCATCTGTTCCCCGGCGATTATGCCCGCCTTGGGGTCTATGCGATCATCGCCGCCACCTTGGCCGCCGCATGGCCCGCGTGGCGTCTTATGCGCACCCCACCCAGTGCATTGCTAAAGGTGTTTGCCCATGAGCGATAATATGAACGTTATACTGACCATGAAACTACTTCTCTGTGCATTACTGTTACCTTTTGCCGCCATGGCTCAAGGCTTTGCGGGCTTAGGCACAGGCGCTGACGGATTTGCGGTGCCGGAACCTGACCCGACATTCGCCTTCCCCGCAGATCATGGCCCCCATCCTGAATACCGGATTGAATGGTGGTATCTGACAGCAAACCTGACCGGCCCGGATGGCACCCCATATGGGCTGCAATGGACGTTGTTCCGCTCTGCGCTTGAACCCAAAGAGGACGCGGGATGGAAATCTCCACAGATCTGGTTTGCCCATGCGGCTGTGACGACACCGTCCAAGCATTTCGCCACAGAACGCTTTGCCCGAGGCGGCGTTGGAATTGCCGGTGTGCAAGCCGCGCCTTTTCGGGCGTGGATTGATGAATGGGCGCTGGAAGGGCCGGATTTCGACACGCTGACAATGCGCGCAGGCGGACCCGATTTTGCCTATGACATGACATTGGATGCTCAAGGCCCCTTGGTTTTTCATGGCGCGGATGGCTTTTCCGTAAAATCGGAAAGCGGGCAGGCCAGTTATTACTATTCCCAGCCATTCTATGACATCCAAGGCACCCTCAAGCTGCCCGAAGGGGATATTCCAGTCACAGGAACGGCGTGGCTGGATCGGGAATGGTCCTCGCAGCCTTTGGCAGACAATCAATCCGGCTGGGATTGGTTTTCATTGTCCTTTGATGATGGCGCCAAGATGATGGGCTTTCAGCTGCGCCAAACCGATGGCAGCGACTACACATCTTCCACGTGGATCGCGCCAAACGGGACAACCACCAGTTTTGGCGACGGGGCATTCGCGGCCGAACCATTGAAAACTGCCTCGGTTCAAGGCCGCGACATTCCCACATCCTGGCAAGTGACCTTACCGCAAAAAGATGTGGATGTAACGGTCCGTGCACTGAACGATGACAGTTGGATGGGCTTGTCCATTCCTTATTGGGAAGGTCCCGTCACTGTTACGGGATCCCATAGCGGAACAGGTTATTTGGAAATGACAGGTTATCAATAAATTGCGCTTTTGGCGGTCCGTTGCTACGTCTTTTGGACGGATCAAAGACAAGGCACAACAATGACAGTTTTGATCGCAGGGGGCGGAATTTCAGGGCTGGTTTTGGCCTTGAGTTGCCATCAAGTCGGCATCCCGTTCAAAGTGTTCGAGGCGAGCAAAACGATGCGTCCCTTGGGTGTTGGTATCAATCTGCAGCCTTCGGCCGTGCGCGAATTGTGTGATCTTGGGCTGGAAGACCAGTTGGACAAAATCGGTGTGAAGACTCGCGATTATGGGATGTATTCCAAGAAGGGCCTGCACATCTGGACAGAATCGCGCGGAACCCATTTGGGATATCACTGGCCGCAATATTCCGTGCATCGCGGGTGGTTGCACATGATGCTGTACGAGACTTTGGTGGATCGCGCAGGGCCGGAGGTGATGGAAACCGGATGGCGCATCACGGGGTATTCGCAACACACAGACCGCGCGCATCTTCACATGTCCGGGCCGGACGCGGCCACCCGAACCGACGATGGCACTGTTGTGATTGGAGCTGATGGGATCCATTCCGCGTTGCGCAAGCAAATGGTTCCGGATGAAGGCCCACCGCACTGGGACGGTGTTGTGCTGTATCGCGGCACAACCCAAGCCAAACCGTTTCTTAGCGGGGCGTCCATGGTCATGATCGGCCACGAAGGACGCCGCTTTGTGAGCTATCCGATTTCCGGAGCGGACCCTGCAACGGGATTGGCCACAATCAATTGGATTGGGTGCCTGAAACAAAACCCATCTGCCGGGTACCCCCATGACAGTTTCAGTCGCGAGGCATCGCAGGATGACGTCTTGCCAACTTTCGAAGGTTTTGCCTTTGATTGGCTGGACATCCCGCATCTGATCCGCAGCACCAAGCAGATCTTTGAATACCCAATGATTGACCGCGACCCGTTGACCCAATGGACCGACGGGCGGGTCACGTTGATTGGTGATGCGGCACATCCTGCTTATCCTGTGGGATCCAATGGGGCAGGGGCTGGTATCCTTGATGCCCGCACTCTCGTGGCACAGTTTTTGCAACATGGGCTGACATCTGATGCGTTGATCGCGTTTGAGGCGTTGATGTTGCCCCCAACCACAAAGATGGTTCTGACAAACCGCTCTGCCGGGCCGGACGCCATTCTGGACGTTGTAGAAGACCGTTGTGGCGGCCAGTTTGAACGGATTGAGGATGTAATTCCACGTGCTGACATGGATGCGCATGCTGAAACATACAAGAAAATCGCAGGCTATGGCGTTGCAGACACAAACAATCGCGCCCAAATTATTCCGGTTGGGGCACGATTTTAAAGTCACGGGGCGACACCAAAATGCCGGGAAACCACGTTGTTTCAATTCGGATGCTGCACGCGCAGAAAAAATAGGACACACTGCGCGCACGAACCGACTCTCCACATCGCACCTGAAAGGGACATCTGATGAAGGGCAAAGGCCGCCAGAAGCGTCATGAAAAGTCCATTAACTTGGCACTGCAGGGCGGGGGCTCGCACGGGGCGTTCACATGGGGCGTTCTGGACCGCATGTTTGAAGAAGACCGCCTGTGGGTTGAAGCAATCTCGGGAACCAGCGCGGGTGCTATGAACGCTGTTGTGGCAGCGCAAGGCATGTATGACAACGGCGCCGACGGGGCACGTGATGCCTTGGCCGAATTTTGGCGCGCGGTATCGCAAGCCGGTCAATCCAGCCCACTGCAGCGTACGCCTTTTGATAAGTTGACGGGAAATTGGTCACTGGATTCCAATCCCGGTTACATCTGGATGGATCTGATGAGCAGGCTCGCATCACCCTATGATGTGAACCCTTTTGATATTAATCCCTTGCGCGACGTGGTGGAAAAGTTCGTCGATTTCGACAAGGTCAGCCGCGAAGACGATATGAGCATCTTCATATCAGCCACCAATGTCGAAACGGGTCGTGCACGTATTTTCCACCGCCATGAAATCACTTTGGATGTTGTGATGGCTTCGGCTTGTTTGCCCTTTATGTTCAAAGCTGTGGAAGTGGATGGCACGCCCTATTGGGATGGTGGCTATATGGGGAACCCCGTTCTGTTCCCCTTTGTCGATCACTCGCCATCGCAAGACATTTTGATCGTTCAGATCAACCCATTGACCCGCCCAGGCGTACCAACACGGGCGCAAGATATTCAGAACCGTGTCAATGAGATTACGTTCAATGCCTCTTTGTTGCGTGACCTGCGGGCGATCCAATTGATTGATAAACTCATCGAACAGGGGGCTTTGTCGGAAGACGAATATCGTCGGATGAACCTGCATATGATTGCAGACGGGTGTGACGAGATGTTGGACATGGGGGCGTCATCGAAACTGAATTCGGAATGGGCGTTTTTGACGCATTTGCGTGATATCGGCCGCGAAGCGGCGGACCGGTGGCTATCACAGCATTTCGATCAGATCGAAGTATGCTCTACCTTGGATTTAACGGAGATGTTCGATGATTTTGGCGCACCGTCTGGGCAGAACATCCTGAACTTGAATTCGAAAATTGGCAATGTGCTGTAATCTGTTTTAGGGCGCGCATTTCAGGGAAGGACAAAACCTAAGGGGTTATTTGGGGGATCCACCCAAGCGCGCCATCAAACCGCCATCCACTTTCAGAACCTCTCCGGTAACAAAAGACGCCTTGTCCGACAGCAGGAACGCAACGACCTCGGCGACTTCCCGGGCTTGTGCTGCGCGTCCCAAAGGGTGCATCGCGTTGACCTGATCCCAAACCGCTGCGGGATCTTCGGCCAGATTCACGGACCAATTCAGCATGGGCGTGTCCACAGATCCCGGCGCCACAGCGTTTGAGCGCACGCCATGGGCGGCAAAATCCACGGCAATCGACTTGGCCAACCCGATTAGCCCATGTTTGGAAGTCGTATAGGCCGCCACGTTTTCCTGTGTTGCAAGCCCTTGGACAGAGGCCATAAAAACGCAGGCACCACGCTGCGCGATCAATTGCGGCAATAGCGCCTGTGCCATCACATAGGCACCGCGCAGATTCACATTCATCACTTCATCCCAAACATCCGCCGGGGTATCAAGCGCAGTTCCGTACCGTTGAATCCCCGCATTGTGGGACAAACCTTGCGCCCCGCCAAGCGCATCCGCGGCTTTGGCGACCTGATCGGCCGTGGCGGTATCTGCAATGGACCCGGTGATGCATATGGGTGAGCCGTTCAGGGCACCAGCAACCTGCGCCAACCCGTCGCCATCCGTGTCGACCAAAACCAACTGTGCGCCGTCTTGATCAAGCCTGTGTGCCACAGCCTCGCCAATGCCCTTGGCCGCTCCGGTTATGACGATGCACATGGGTGTCCTCCGTGACAGTCAACCATAATCACGTTCAAAGCAGGCACATTTGACGCCTGCCAAGCTCTGTCAGATCGTCCACCGTGGCGCGGTTTCGAAAATTGATCTCGTAATCCTCTGCCGCGAAATCCGGGGCACTGCGACCGGCCAAAAATGCCTCTGCCTGCTTGCGCGCATAGGCTTCGTTTTTCGCGCAAACGGGGGAGGCCCCCACATAGATCACATTGGCATAGTCGTTGCCGGCATGCTCATCTGCGACAGAATGGATGACGTCCGGGTGCCACCAAACCGTATCTCCGGGTTCCACAGTTGGGATCGTGATTAAGCCATCCAAAATCTCGGCGTGCCAATCTGGGGATGCCCCCAAAGCCCGCCCCGGTTCTGCACCGCATAAGTCATCATCCGCCACATCGTTTTGCAGCGCACGCAGCAGCAAGTAGCCAATCGAATTGGCAATCGGCAACAGGCTTAACGTGCCATCACCGGGCCCTTGTGTTGTGAGCGCCGTCCACCCCTGAAATGTGCGAAACATCGAACACACTGCGGGCGATGCATATTCGCGCACTTGTGTGCGATAGGCCGCTTTCCATGGATCAAAGGCGTCAAACGCGCCATCAAAAATGGATCCATAAATTGTCTGGTAAACCGGATCACACCACCGTTCATAGGACCCGCTATCCATATGCGGAGACAGACCCAAGGTGGTGTCCCCCGGCTGGCGTCGCCGTGTGCGATCCGCATAAGCAAAGTCATTGTCCGGATCGAATTCCGGCCCCATGGGCGCACGCACATCATAAAGGTGGTTCAAAAATCGTTTGGTGATGGCCATGCTCTCGGCTTGGCGCGCCTGAATTTGCGGGCGCGACCAGTAAAGACCATAGATTTGCGGCTGACCTGCATCCAATGCACTGAAATACTTGTCGATCCCGGCCTTTTCAGTGGCCTTTTCCAGATAGTTGTTCTGGGTGATGTATGTGCCCAGTTCCGCGTTCCAATCCGTGGCTTGTGCCTGATCAAACACCCCACGGATGATGGCACAGCCCCGTTTGCGAATATCCGCAATTTGCGTTGGTCTGACCGTTTCATCGAGGATCGCAGAAAACGCAATTTCCGGTATAACGCGTTGCCCCTTTTGGTGATCGGTCTGAATGGCGTCCACGTCCCGCATGATCGCACTGCGACAGTCCGCAAAGGCTTGCTTTACATCTGCGCGTGCCTTCAGCGTTGCTTTTGCCTCAACAATAAAGGGTTTGGCATCAAATTCCACGATCACAATGCTCCTTTATGAAAATGGGTCACCCCCTGCGCACGCGGGCCCCGGTGTCGGTGTCAAAGACATATAAATGCTTTGGGTCCAGTGTGATGCCAGCTTTGGCACCTGCTTCAATCTCGAACTCTTTGGGCATCTTAACGACCAAAGGCGTTCCGTCCATGCGCAGCGTCACCAAGACCTGATCACCGGTCATTTCGACTGTAAAGACATCTGCATCCAAAAAACCAGTGCCGGGTGCGGTGATCTGGCAATCCTCGGGGCGGAAACCCAACGTGGCTGACGCGGTGTTCGGCGTGCTGAGCAACGGGAATTGGATAGAACCCGAGGTGAACACCTCATTTGCCAATGCGCCCGTCACAAAGTTCATCGGCGGCGAGCCCATAAAGCCGGCCACAAACAAATTTGCTGGATCGGAATAGACTTCTTTGGGTGTGCCCAATTGCTGCAACACCCCGTCTTTCATGATGGCCACGCGGTGGGCCAATGTCATGGCTTCGATCTGGTCATGGGTCACATAGATTGTGGTAATCCCCAATTCGCCCTGCATGTGTTTGAGTTCTGCCCGCATGTTTCCACGCAGCTTTGCATCCAGATTACTAAGCGGTTCATCCATCAAAAACACCGATGGACGCCGGATGATCGCGCGTGCCAGCGCAACGCGCTGACGTTGGCCGCCGGACAGTTGCCCGGGGAAGCGATCCAAATGCTCGCCCAACTCCACTTGGTCAGCGGCCGCGCGCACGGCAGCCTCCATTTCTGCCGCTGGGGTCTTGGCGACTTTCAAAGGAAAACCAATATTCTCGGCCACAGTTTTGTGCGGATAAAGCGCATAGGATTGAAACACCATTGCGATGTCACGGTATTTGGGCAGAACCTCGGTTACATCCCGGTCCCCAATGAGCAGGGCACCAGATGAGATGCTTTCCAGCCCGGCAATCATCCGCAACGCCGTGGATTTGCCACAGCCCGACGGGCCAAGCAGAACAAGAAACTCACCCGCTTTCACTTCGATCGACAGATCCTTTAGCGCGTGGAAGCCACCATAATACTTGTTGAAATTCCGGATCGAGATTGACTTGGCTGTGCCAGTGGTCTCCGCAATGGGTGCGGTCATAGTCATTACCCTTTCACGGCCCCAACAAGGAGCCCCTTGGAGATGTATTTCTGTAAAAAGATGGCCAGAACGACCACCGGAATGATCATTACGATGATGGCCACGGACATGGTCCACCACAAAATCCCACGCTCGCCCGCATTCATCGCCGCCACAAGAATGGGCATGGTCTGCGCCTTGGATGTGGACAGGAACAGGGCCAGCAAATATTCGTTCCAGCTGAGGATCATCACCAACAGCGTGGTTGCGGCAAGCCCCGTGCGTGACAGGGGCAACACAATCTCGCGGAAGGTGCCAATCATCGTGGCCCCATCCAATTGCGCGCTTTCTTCCAGATCGCGGGGGATGGAGTTGAAGAAGTCATACATCAGCCACACAACAATCGGCATGTTCACAACGGCATAGGTGATAATGATCGCAATATGAGTGTCCAGAAGTCCCACAGATTGGAACATGATATAGATCGGCACCACTACAACGATGGGTGCAAGGATCCGTTGCGAGATGATCCAAAACAGGATGTCGCCGTTGTGCAATTGAAACTGGTACAGATTTCCAACGGCACGGGCGAGAAAGAAGAACATTGCAATGGCCACAGCCGATGCCAAACGCCAATCCACCTGATAGATCGTCACCGCCAAAACTGTCAGCGCAAGCAAAGCTATGAAATACAGGATCGTAATTAGGTTCGGCGCATAGGACACGCGGCTTAACGCATAGGCCGCCATAGACCCGATCAATACGGACAGCGCCGTGGCAGAGAGCGAAATGACAATGGAATTGAAGTAGGCACGCAGCGTGTCTTCATAGTCGTTTACAAACAGCTCTTTCCACGCGTGAAGAGTCGGCTGGTAATCTACAAACGGGATGAAGAACGGGCCTTGGTTCACGTCTGCCGCGTCTTTGAACGACGTGATAATCAGCCAATAGATCGGGAACAGCACAAAGGCCGACCAAATCAGCAGCAAAGAATACAAGACGATCTTGGTTGCCATGGACATTTGCCCAATTCGAGGGGCCTCAAATATGCTGCGTTTCGGGGTCATTGTTGTTTCCTGACGCGGGCAAGCACCACAAGGTTGAAGAAAGACACGCAGATCACCACTGTGATGAACAACAGGATATAGGCGATGGCCGAGGCCGAGCCCAAGTCAAGGGATCGCCATGCATAATAGGCCTGCAGAGACACGGATTCTGTGGCGATACCTGGCCCTCCGGATGTCATGATGTTGGGCAAATCGACGATCTTGAACGCCTCGATCGCGCGGATCAGCATGACAGTTGCTGCGATAGGCATGACGCTGGGCCAAGTGATCTCGGCAAAGCGTTGCCAAGGGCTTGCGCCGTCCAACTCTGCCGCTTCGATCAGGTCGCGCGACACGTTCTCGAACGCGGCCAGCATCATAATGAAGACAAACGGAATCCACTGCCAGCTTTCTGCAATGGTGATGAAGATACGGGCCGCCCAAGGGTCCGTCGCCCAGGCGAAATCCTTAAGCCCAACCCATTGCCAGACATTGGCAAACGGCCCTTTGGTGGTATCTGCCATCATGCGAAAGATATATCCGATGCCAATGGGGGTGATCATCATCGGCACGAAGAAAATCACGCGAAAGGCTGTCTTGCCGCGAATGCTTTGCGAACAGGCATATGCCAATGCCGTGCCGATCAGAAATTGCAAGGCACAACCAACCACGACGTAAAACAAAGTGGTGCCGACGGTTCCGAACTGATTGCCGCTTAACAACGTGGCTGCGAACATCCAGACCAGCGCCAATGCCATGCCCAACGTGATCAGTCGGCCCAAAAATCCGAACCACCAAAACGGCCCCCGGATATAGCGCCACATCCACCACAACAAAGCGGCTGTCGCAGACAACCCCACGACCCAGCCAAGGATCGAAATATGTGTAAAGGTGCCCAGCAAGTGAAATTGTTCGGACCCGAAGAACTGCTTATCGAAATTCCGCCAGCCCACAAAGCGCGTCTTGAATCCGCCCGCCGAAAATCGAATGCGGGTGAAGGCCATGATCAATGAAGCAACAAGTGGGAAGATCGAAAAAATCAGGATCAACGTTACAGCAGGTGCCAGAAACAGGCGTCCCATATGCCTGTCAAGCCATTCGTTCATGTCAGGTTCCTTTAACGCAAGCCGGTACGACTTGTGACCGCGGGCAAGGGCAATGCCTCGCCCGCGTCATATGCGTTTAGTTGGTGATGCCAAGTGACAGAGAATAAATCGCCGCTTGATCGTCACGACCGAAATCATCTGTGATTTCGTCCCAGCCTTCTTCAATATTGGCCAGCGCTTGATCCACTGTAATCTCACCCGCCAAATAACGGGCCAGTTCCCGGTCCAGAACAACACCTGTGTATTGTTGTGCGCCCGGAATGCGGAAATCAGAGGCCATATTGGGGTGGTTCAGACTGTCTTTGATCGCACCCAGATAGTTTTCAGCCGATTCTTGGCTGAACCCAGCTTCCACCCATGCCGTTGTGTCATTCAGCTGCGAGTTGCGATACGGGTTATATCCCGTCCAGCCCATCGTCACATCCACATTGGATTGTGCGGCTTGGTTCATATAGCTGAGGAAGTCATATGCAGCCTGTTTGACTTTGTCGTCTGTGGTCTTGCTGATTGCAGCAGTCCA
>CALHST010000079.1 GCA_938038825.1 uncultured Paracoccaceae bacterium
AACCCCGGCATCTTGATGTAGGCCCCGTTCAGGTCTTCGTTCAGTTTGATCGCATTGGCGTCGTAGATTGGGTTCCATGTGTCATTCGCTGCATCGATTTCGCCTTCTCCGATGATCTCGGAATAGGGTAGCCCTGGCGGAAGCAAGTCATTCCACGTAACTTCGCGGGCTGTTGCCGCAAATACCGTTTTTGGTGCAGCAATCGCACCAGACATGAGCATTAGGGTAATTCTGCGATTTAACATTGGCATTCCCTCTTTTATAACATCATGTTTTCACCATCATACCATCAGCAACTGACATTCTGTAAGCCCGGAGTGCAGGTACAAGGCTCACAATTGTGCCAGCACAGATCACCCCGAGGATCACCCAGACCTCGCGCAGTGTCGGCGCCTCAATCGGCAACCACAACCCATAGGCCCTGTCGAGGATCGGTTGTGCAATGACCAGCCCGATGTAGAGCAGCAGTACGCCAAGCAACGCACCAATTGCTGCCATCACCATGGCCTCAAGCACAAGCATGCTCAGAATTGCGACCGGCCGCGCGCCCATTGCCCGGAATATTGCCATCTCGCGGCGACGCTCGTTCAGGCTGGAAAAGATCGTGGCCATCATCCCAATCAGGGCCGTTACAACCACCATAGCGGACACAGCAAGCAACGCAGTTTCGGCAATGCCAACAATCCCCCAGAGTTCTTGCAGTGCGACGCCGGGCAAGATCGCCAATAGTGGTTCTTCGTCGTATTGATTTATCGCGCGCTGTAAGGCGAAGGTTTGCAGCGGGCTTTCGACACCAATCAAGGCGGCGGTGATCGCAGTGGGCGTCAGCTCCATACCGCGGATCACATCCGCTGGTGTCGCTTGGCCAGGCACCTGCGCGCCACTTTGCCAATCCACGTGGATCGCCTCAATCGCTTCCATGCTGACGATGACGGTGCGGTCGACGGGCGTGCCCGTCTTTTCCAGAATGCCCGATACGCGGAACGGCTGATCCTTATGTTCGGTAAATGACGCAAGGCCATGGGCAACAATGATTGGGTCGTCGATATTGTAGCCTAACGTTGCCGCAACATCAGCACCAATCACCGTATCAAACAGATCATCCATGATCGTGCCATCTGACACCGCCAATGATCGGCCTTGCCGGTATTTATAATGTTCAAAAAACGCTTGGGTCGTGCCCATCACGCGGAACTGGCGGTGGCTGTCACCCAGTGAGATCGGCACGATCCACTCCACGTCAGACCGCGCCGCGATGTCTTGATAGCTTTCCCACGTCACGTTGTTGGTCGCATTGCCAATGCGGAATACGGAATAAAGCAACAGTTGCACCGACCCCGACCGCGCCCCTACAATTAAATCAGTACCTGAAATCGTGTCGGCAAAGCTGGCCTTCGCGCCGGTCCGTACCTTTTCCACACCCAGAAACAGCGCAACAGACAGGGCGATGGCAAGGATGGTCATGCCGACAGTTAACGCGCGTGCAAAAAGCGACGCGATGGCGAGACGCAAGATCATGCCGCCGCCCTTTCGATCTGCGCGATGTCCTCTATGCGGATCACCCGATCAAAGCGTGCGCTTAAACGCGGATCATGGCTAACCATCAACAGTGAGGTGTTGTGCGTCGTCGTCTGCGCAAACAGCAAGTCAAGGAATGCGACCTGGCTATTGGCATCAAGGGCCGAAGTGGGCTCATCCGCGATGATCAACGGCGGCTGCCCAATCAGTGCGCGCGCAACGGCCACGCGCTGTTGCTGACCCACGCTCAGGGTAGTGGCTTTTGCGCTGGTGACGCCCGCAGGCAGGCCCAATTTGGCACACAGCTGTGAGGCTTCTGCGGTTGCATCGCCCACACGTTTGCGTCGCGCAGGCGCAAAGCGCAGCGGGAGCAGGATGTTATCCATCACAGACCCGAACGGCAGTAGATTGAATTGCTGAAAAATCACACCGATCTGTTCTGCCCGCAATTTGTCTCGCGTTCCGCCAGACAATGTGGTGATGTCTGTCCCCGCAATCTCGACGCGTCCCTGATCGGGCAGGATTGTGCCACAAATCAGCGACAAGAGCGTCGACTTACCTGATCCACTTTCACCCAGCAGCAACACGGATTCTCCCGTTGCAACGGAAAGCTTCGGAACGGTCAAGGAAAACCCTCCCCGCCCCGGCCAGCGATAAGCAACGTCAATGATTTTCAGCGTCGTGTCAGACACTTGCGTTTAACGCCCCAAATTCAAAATTGGCGCATCGCGCGTCACTTCGAATGCTTGTGCGCCGGATGCGGTGATGATCTGCACCTCAATCTCTAGCGCGTTTGGGAATGCTTCAAAATAGGTGAAAGTAATCTCTGTCAGCGCATCAGGGCTATCGCAGTTCAGTGTGTATTCTGCGTGGAATTCAGTGTGACCTGCTTCGTCGGCATCGTCGGCGTGATCTTCGTCACCATGATCATCATGTTCGTCTTCGCCGTGATCGTCATGCGCCTCGTCGGTTTCGTCTGCATGCTTTTCATCTTCATGATCATCGTGGTCATCGTGATCTTTATCTGCGTGATCGTCGTCACGCTCTTCGCCATGGTCATCATGGTCGCCTTCGCTTTCGAGTTCGGCCACCGTTTCAACGACGGTACATCCCGCCGCATCCGGCATCACGAACAATTCAAGCGGCGCACCAAGTGTGGCAACTGCAGCATCAATCGCCGCAAGATCAGCATCGCTTTCTGCAGCATATTCAAACCCAACGATATCCGCTCCGGGGGCCTCAAACGCTATCGCGAAGGTTGTGCCGTCGATCGCAATATTGAGCGTCCCCACGCCATGTTCGTGCGCGTCTAACTCACGAGTATCCTCTGCAAAAACAGGGAAAGCCGCGACAACAGCAATCAGGGAGAAGGTTTGTTTCATGATACATCCAATATGGTTGGGCAAAATGGTTCAAGCCGCGCAAGTGCCGCACAGCCCATGAATTTCAACGATGTGTTGCTTCGCCTGAAAAGCGTTTTGATCCGTCAAAGCCGTAAGTTGCGCCAGCAGATCGCTTCCGTCATGCTCATCAACTGACCCGCAATCTTCACAGATCGCCAAGACGGGCACGCTTTCAACATGGCTACAGCGACACGGAACAAAGGCTTTGATGGATTCGAGTCTGTGCGCGCGTCCCTGATTGGTCAAAGCCGAGAGCGTGCGGTAGACCGTTGGCGGTGCAATATCGGGTTCACTGACCTGAAGTCGTTCGAGAATTTGATACGCCGTCATCGGCCGATCACACTCATTCAACACACTCAAGACATCCGTTTGCCGTGCTGCTGCCCGTTTTCGCATGTGCT
>CALHST010000080.1 GCA_938038825.1 uncultured Paracoccaceae bacterium
CAGCGTCGGTCAGGGCTGTTTCACGAAATTATCCGTGCGTGCAAGCAACGCGATCTTCCCATTGCGGGGGCGGATCGCCTGCGCGTGGGTGCAGAGCTGGCCGTTCGTGATTTACTGGCTCTCTTGTCTTTTCTTGCCACACCCGAAGACAGTCTGTCATTGGCGACAGTTCTAAGATCCCCGCTGTTTGGGTGGACGGAACAAGACCTGTTTTCGCTGGCGCATGGGCGTGTCGAAACGCATTTGTGGGAACGCTTTCGGAAAGAAAAAGACGCCCATCCAAAAACATATTCGGTGCTGGAAGATCTACGTGCCAATATCGACTTTTTGAGGCCATTTGATCTGTTAGAGCGTATATTGACGCGCCACAAAGGCCGCGAGCGACTGTTGGCACAGTTGGGTGTCGAAGCCGAGGACGGGATCAATGCAATTTTGTCGCAAGCCTTGTCCTATGAACGCAATGCGATCCCCAGCTTGACCGGGTTCTTGATTTGGGCACAGGCTGATGAGCTTGAGATCAAACGGCAAGTGGATAGCGCGGGTAATTTGATACGCGTCATGACCGTACATGGAGCCAAGGGGTTGGAAGCCCCTATTGTCATTTTGCCGGATTGTGGTGCCCGAAAGCTGGATGTCCGGGACAGTATTTTGACCCATTCGGACACTGGGTTCTGGAAACCTTCGGCAGATAGCCAGCCACAAGTGATTAAGGATATCATTGAAGAGGAAAAGGCCGCGGAAGCGCGCGAAAGGCAACGGCTATTATACGTCGCGATGACCCGTGCTGAAACTTGGCTGATCGTTGCGGCAGCCGGGGACCTTAGCAAAGATGGCTCGGACTGGTATCAAGTGATTGAGAAGGGCATGCGGAATGTCGGAGCAGTAAGTCACACATATCCTTTTGGCGACGGATTGCGGTATGAATTTGGTGCATGGGATGGACCCATCGTATCGGCGCCGGAACATGTCGCTGTTGCCCCGGACCCTTTGGACACATTGTTTGCAAAACCCTTGGACACTGTGCCTGAACGCGACGTCGTTTTGTCGCCTTCTGATCTTGGCGGTGCGAAAGCTCTATCATCGCAATTGGGTCTTGATGAGGATATCGCCATGGCGCGCGGCACATATGTGCACCACCTGTTAGAATGCCTTACAGAGGTCGAACCCACCGTGCGGCACGATATGATTAATCAAGTTGCGCCACCAGAGGGGCTAGATGACGCCTTGATTGCGTCGGCCAGACAAGAGGTTTTGAATGTCCTTGAAAACCCAGAACTGAGCTGGATTTTTGATGATACTGCTTTGGCCGAAGTTGCCGTTCACGGGACATTGGCGGGCCACACAGTTCTGGGCACGATTGATCGACTGATTGTTACAGACAACAAAATCACTGTCATAGACTTCAAAACAAATCTTGCAGTGCCAACCAGTGAAGACATGTGCCCAGAAGGTATTCTTCGTCAGATGGGGGCCTATTCCGAGATTTTGGCGCAAATTTATCCGGGCCGAGATATCGAAACAGGAATCTTATGGACGGCCACAGGACAATATATGTCACTAACACAAAATATAGTGAGGGAGGCGTGTGCACGTGCGCATTATCTTGACGGGACCGTCGACGCTACCTAGTTGTCAGTGTAACGCCAGAAAATCAGGAGAGAGTTATGGCCACAGTATCTGTTACAGACGCCACATTTGATGCCGAGGTCCGCAACTCTGACATCCCCGTTGTCGTAGACTTCTGGGCTGAATGGTGCGGTCCATGCAAACAAATTGGCCCCGCGCTTGAAGAGTTATCCAACGAACTGGACGGCAAAGTAAAAATTGCCAAGGTCAACGTTGATGAAAACCCGAATTCTCCTGCTCAGATGGGTGTTCGTGGTATTCCGGCCTTGTTCATTTTCAAAGATGGGCAAGTGGTATCCAACACTGCCGGTGCAAAACCAAAGGCGGCTTTGCAAAGCTGGATTGAAGACTCCATCTAAGTTTCAAACCAATTGACACGCAACGGGTCCCTTTCGGGGCCCGTTTTCGTTTGCAAACAGGTGGTTTGCACTTGATATAGGCAAAAAACGCAAGGACGCGGGATGCAAGACGACAAATTTCCGGGCTGGCACGGCACAACGATCATCGGGGTAAAGAAAGACGGCAAAGTCGTGGTTGCCGGAGATGGGCAAGTTTCGCTTGGCCAAACCGTCATCAAGGGAACTGCCCGAAAGGTGCGACGCTTGTCCCCTGGAGGTCATGATGTTGTTTGCGGATTTGCGGGATCTACGGCAGACGCGTTTACATTGTTGGAACGATTAGAGGTCAAGCTGGAAGCAACCCCCGGTCAGTTGGCGCGGGCTTGCGTTGAATTGGCCAAGGATTGGCGCACAGACAAATATCTGCAAAAGCTGGAAGCAATGTTGATCGTATCAGACGGCGCAGAACTTTTTGTTATCACAGGGGCAGGGGACGTTCTGGAACCTGAACATGATGTGACAGCTATTGGTTCGGGTGGAAACTATGCGCTTGCTGCTGCGCGCGGCATGATGGACACCGATAAGACAGCTGAACAAATTGCGCGCGATGCGATGGCAATCGCCGCAGATATTTGCGTTTACACAAACGGCAATCTGACAGTCGAGGAAATCAGTGCATGACTGACCTTACCCCACGCGAAATTGTTTCCGAGCTAGACCGCTTCATCATCGGTCAGAATGACGCAAAGCGCGCAGTTGCCGTGGCGTTGCGTAACCGTTGGCGCCGCAAGCAGCTTGCCGATGACTTGCGCGACGAAGTGTATCCCAAAAATATACTGATGATTGGGCCCACAGGCGTCGGGAAAACCGAAATTAGCCGTCGTTTGGCAAAACTTGCCCGAGCTCCATTTCTGAAGGTTGAGGCCACGAAGTTCACAGAAGTGGGCTATGTCGGCCGTGATGTTGAACAGATCATTCGGGACTTGGTGGATTCCGCGATTGCGATGACTCGCGAATTGATGCGCGAAGACGTGAAAACCAAGGCGCAAGCAGCGGCGGAAGAACGTGTAATTGACGCGATCGCTGGCGAGGATGCACGCGAAGCAACCCGAACGATGTTCCGCAACAAGCTGAAAACAGGTGAATTGGACGATACGTTCATCGACCTGGAAGTTGCGGATTCTTCTAACCCCATGCAAATGATGGATATACCGGGACAGCCCGGATCCAACATGGGTATGATGAATCTGGGTGATTTATTTGGCAAAGCGTTTCAGGGCCGCACAGTAAAACGCCGCCTGACAGTTGCAGACAGTTATGACGTTCTGGTCAGCGAAGAGGCTGACAAGCTGCTGGATGATGAACAAGTGACTCGGTCGGCCCTGGAAGCTGTTGAACAAAACGGGATCGTCTTTTTGGACGAAATCGACAAAGTGGCGACGCGTCAGGATGCGCGCGGAGGCGAAGTCAGCCGGGAAGGTGTGCAGCGGGATTTGTTGCCTTTGATTGAAGGAACAACTGTCAGCACAAAACATGGGGCCGTGAAGACCGACCATATTTTGTTCATCGCATCCGGCGCTTTTCACATTGCGAAGCCGTCCGATCTTTTGCCAGAACTGCAGGGACGTCTGCCTATCCGCGTTGAACTTCGGGCTTTGACGGAACAGGATTTCGTGCGCATATTGACGGAAACTGACAACGCTTTGACCCGACAATACACGGCCTTGATGGGGACCGAAGACGTCACTGTTGATTTCACAGATGATGGTATCGCCGCCTTGGCGCATATCGCTGCGGAAGTGAACCAATCTATTGAAAACATTGGCGCGCGCAGGCTGTACACGGTGATGGAACGCGTCTTCGAAGATCTGTCATTTGCCGCACCGGATCGTGGTGGCGATACCGTTACTGTGAATGCTGCATTTGTAGAAGAACATCTGGGCGAGCTGACGAAATCTACGGATGTCTCGCGTTATGTCCTGTAATCTGGCCATGTTTTGGTGACGACGGCCGATTTTCTTCGGTCGAACGCGCGCTGGTTGTCTGCTGGCGCGCTGCTTACATTCCTGTCCTGTTTTGGCCAAACCTTCTTTATCTCTCTGTTCGCCAAGGAAATTCAAAGCGATTTCAATCTAACGAGCGGCGAGTGGGGGCTGATCTATGCGATCGGCACACTGGCATCCGCCGCGGTTATGGTCTGGGCGGGAAGTTTAACGGATGTTTTTCGGACTAGGCATCTTGGTGTCGTTGTTTTGGCCGGTCTGGCTGTGTCGTGCTTGATCATGGCGATCAATCCATTTGCATCCGCATTGGTCGGGGCCATCTTCCTGTTGCGGTTATTTGGCCAAGGCATGGCAAGTCACACTGCAATTGTAGCCATGTCTCGTTGGTTTGTAGCGACGCGGGGCAGGGCGCTTGCTGTTTGTGCTCTTGGGTTTACAATTGGAGAGGCTATTTTTCCCATCTTGTTTGTCTCGCTTTTGGGCTTCATTGACTGGCGGTTTTTGTGGGTCGTTGCAGCAATTTTTGCGGTTGCTGGAATCCCGTTGCTGTCCACGCTTTTGCGGACAGAACGTCATCCGAAACAAGTGGCGGAAGAAACACAAAGCACGGGAATGCTGGACAAGCATTGGACAAGACTGGATGTGCTGCGCCATCCGCTGTTTTGGCTGATGATCCCGGCGCTGCTTGGTCCTTCGGCATTTAATACAGCGTTCTTTTTTCACCACGTTCATTTCGCCGAACTAAAAGGGTGGAGCCACATAGCCTTAGTTGCGTTTTTTCCTGTGTATACTGTCTGTACGGTCGGTGCGATGTTGGTGTCTGGTCGCGCGCTTGACCGGTTTGGAACGGCGCGGTTGTTGCCGTTCTATCAGGTGCCAATGATCGCCGCCTTTTTGACCTTTGCTGCCACAACCGGATTTACCGGATTAGTCTGCGGGTTGTTTTTCTTGGCGTTGACCAGCGGTGCAAACTCGACCTTACCAAATGCATTCTGGGCTGAGTTTTATGGAACCCGACATTTGGGCGCGATCAAGTCGATGGCAACGGCCATCATGGTGCTTGGATCTGCCATTGGGCCGGGGGTCACGGGCTTTTTCATGGATCAGAATGTATCGCTGGACATCCAATACCAGTTCGTGGCTGGTTTCTTTGTTCTGACAACTGTTTCGATGTGGATTGGAATTCGGCTTTACCGGGATCTACGCAAGTAGACATAATACGCCCCGCTGCCGCCATGGCTGATATGGGCTTGGGTGATTTGCAGAACAACCGACGACAGTGGTGGTAATCGCAACCATTCTGGAACTTGGTGGCGCAGAACACCAAATCGCACAGGAATGGGGCCGCCATCGTCTCGATGTTTGCCTTTTCCAGTAATCACCAGCAACAAGCGTTTTCCCGAGCCGTGTGAAGACAACACAAATCGCGTCAACATTCCATGCGCGCGGTCCGCTGTCATTCCGTGCAAGTCGATGCGGGCATCGGGTTTGAGTTTACCGCGTTGCATCTGCTTAAACGCTTTGCGATCCATTTGGACCGCTTGGTGGCTTAGGCTTTGTTGAAGGGTCGCGCCCAAATCGTCTTTGAGTGGTCGCTTGCCGCCTTCTAACTTACTCGGCAACTTTGGTACAAACATGCGTTGTTCAGGTTCCACACGTTTAGGTGGCGGAGTTGTCAACTGATCCGTCGGATTCACGTTTTTCATCGGGGAAACCCGGTCTGCGACTTGTTTCCACAGGTCGAGTTCTTCTTTGCGCAGCTTGCGGCCGGTCATATCGCGCTTTCCGGCAGCAGCGCATAAGCGCGTTGAATTGGGAGCAGAACAACCATGCGACCTGGATCTTTTAGGCGACCTGCTTCGCGTCCGGCCTCATCACCCGTGCCAAAGAAGATGTCTGCGCGTTGTGCGCCCTTGATCGCGGATCCGGTATCTTGTGCAACCATCAAACGCGTGATCGGGGATTGGCCTTCTTTTTCGATCCAGACAGGTGCGCCGAGTGGTGTGAATTTCGGATCAACAGCAACAGTCCGTAATGTTGTGATGGACCTGTTCATCGCGCCAAGCGGACCTTTTTCAGCGGGAACGCGGTTCACCTCGCGGAAGAAAACGTAGGATGGATTGTGAAACAGAAGTTCCTGCCCCAGAACCGGATTGCGACGCACCCAGTTTTTGATCACTTCTGCGCTGACCTGGTGACTTTCATATGTGCCACGGCGCACAAGCTCTTGCCCAATGGATCTGTATGGATGGCCATTCGCGCCTGCATATCCGACACGAAGGACTCCGCCTTCATCCAGACGAATGCGGCCCGAGCCCTGTATTTGAAGAAAGAACAGTTCCACCGGATCATCAACATAAGCAATTTCCAAACCACGCCCAGCCATTGCCCCACCTTGCAGGATCTGGCGGCGTGTCAACCAAGGCTTGTTGGCAGCTTCGCGGGGGTAGGCATAAACAGGATAGCGAAAACGGGATGACCGATATCGTGAACCGTCCAGTTCCGGTTCAAAATACCCGGTGAACAGGGCGTCTTTTCCGTCTTCGATCAGTACTGGGCGAAAAAACAATTCGAAAAATGCGCGCGCATCAGATTGATCACGGGATGCGGCACATAAAGAGCGCCAGTCCGGATCCTTCATGTCTCCACACGTGTTTCTGAAGACATCCAACGCCGCATTGTGATCGTCTTCCGACCAGCCTGATAGGTCGCCAAAAGACAAAATCTTGTAAGACAGTTCAGATGAAAAGGCCGGGGCCATGGTAAGCCCCGAACTTATGATAACCGCCGCAAGTGCATGGGTTATGCGTCTGTAGAAACCAAAAGCCAATTGGGGTCATCAGTGCCCATTTTACGGGCGAAGGCCCAAGTGTCTTTTTGGCGCTTAATTTCCGTGGTCGAGCCTTCGATGATCTCTCCGGCGTTGTCACGGACTGCGGACGTTAGCTCGCCCATAAAGCGAATGACAACTTCAGCTTCACCTGTGTCGTCGTCAAATGTCGCGTCAACAAGTTTGACTTCACCGACGCCGATGAACTCTGCTTCGATTTTCAAACCTTGCTCTTCGCGGGCCTGCACCACTTCTGCAAATGTCTCGTAGATATCATCTGCCAGGAATGGTTTGATTTCAGCAAGGTCGCCGCGCTCGAAACCCATAACGATCATCTCATAGGCCCCTCGGGCGCCTTGAAGAAAATCAGTAACTCCGAAAGATGGTTCGACATCCTTCATTGCAAACAGAGCTTTTGCGGCAGCCGTATTTTCATCGACATGATCGACGACATCACGATCGGGGCCACCTTCGATGACTTCAAACTCTGCACGGCGAGAGCTTTCGGGTTTCGGCTGAGTATGTTCAGAACGCTCAAATCCTTCCCGAGTACCCAAAACGTTCTTGAGACGTAGGATCAGGAAGATGGCGATTCCAGCCAAGACTAAAAGCTGGATCAGGGGAGAATTCATTGCAACCTCGTGGTAAGGGCGTTGTTTCATCCCTATGTAGGTGCACGACAGGGCCAAGTCCACCGGCTTGCATCAGTAGAAAGGAGCCCATCATGTGGCTTTTGATCGCATTCATCGCTGTACCGCTGATAGAAATCGCGCTTTTTATCCAAGTTGGAGGCGCTATTGGACTGTGGTCAACGTTGTTGATCGTGGTTTTGACAGCTATTTTGGGCACTTTTCTGGTCAAACAGCAGGGTTTGCGCGTTCTTGGTGACTTACGTGGTCAAATGTCACAAATGCGAGATCCAACCGAACAACTTGTGCACGGAGCCATGATCCTATTTTCTGGCGCATTGTTGCTGACCCCCGGTTTTTTCACGGACGCCGTCGGATTCGCGTTGTTGGTGCCCTTAGTCAGGTCAAAGGTTTTTGCTGCTGTCAAAGCACGGATCAACATCCAAAGCTTTGGTACGAATACGCAGGGAGACAACCCAGAGTCAGATATCATCGACGTTGAGTTTGAGGAAATTCAACCAGAACCGCGCCGAACCCAAGGACCTTCGGGTTGGACAAAAGACTGAAGCCAACCGTTGAGGACTGCGTCGCAACCTGTTAGAGCAACCGGCGACAGTTAATTCGGAGAATTCCAATGGCAGATGAAGACGTAGCGCAGCAGGCGCAACAAGTTCAGATGCGTGTTCTTGGCCAATTTGTGCGGGACATGTCGTTTGAGAACATTATGGCTCAGAAAGGCGCAACGCCGGACGTACAGCCGGACGTGCAAGTTCAAGTGAATTTGGACGCAAAGAAGCGGCAAGCAGACAATCAGTATGAGTCAGCGATCAAACTGAATGTCACATCAAAGGCGAAAGATGGCGACGCTGTCTTGTTCGTTCTTGAGATTGATTACGTTGGTGTTTTCCACATCGAAAACATCCCAGACGATCAGCTGCATCCGTTCTTGCTGATCGAATGTCCCCGTATGATTTTCCCATTCCTGCGCCGAGTGGTCAGCGACGTGACACGCGACGGTGGTTTCCCACCATTGAACTTGGAAAACATCGACTTCCTAAGCATGTATCGGAACGAAATTGCGCGCCGTCAGGCGGAACAACCAGCGCAGAAACCTGACGCGTAACCTAATTTAAGACTTCCAAAGCGCGCCGTCCCCAAGCTTTTCGACAAAAGCGGCATGGGCGGCGCGTTCTTCATTTGTGATCTTTGGTCCCAATGGCCGTGGCCGCTTGGGAATGACCCATGTGTCAACATCTGAACCCGTGTTGCTTTGGGTGTTTTGCGCCAAGCCAAAATCAGGTTGGCGACCGCCAATAAGCTCAAGATAGACTTCTGCTAAAATTTCGCTGTCCAGCAACGCGCCATGCAGCGTTCGAGAGCTGTTGTCGATGTTGAACCGACGGCAAAGCGCGTCCAACGACGCAGGAGATCCCGGAAACTTCTTTCGCGCTATCAAAAGTGTGTCCAGAGCCTGATCAAAAGGCAGCAATGGAAGCCCCATCCATCCAAGCTCTGCGTTCAGGAACTTCATATCAAAGGACGCGTTGTGAATGACGAGTTTCGCGTCGCCAATGAAATCCAGAAACGCTTGTCCGATTTCTGCGAACTTTGGCTTGTCGGCCAAGAATTCATCCCCAAGTCCGTGCACCTCGAACGCTTCTTGCGGCATGGATCGTTCCGGGTTGATATATTGATGATAGGTGTTTCCTGTTGGAACGTGCCCTTCAAGTTCAACAGCACCAATTTCAACGATACGATCGCCGGATTGTGGATCAAATCCTGTGGTTTCGGTGTCTAGTACAATCTCACGCATGAGGTTGATTCCCCTTGATTTTGGCAAGAATATTTTTCACCTGCTGGCGAGCATTCTTCAACGTATCGGTGTGAATTTCATAGTCAGCCAAGGCGCGTTTTTCTCCAATCGGCATCTGTTTTGACAGGATCATTTTGAACTGGTCTTCTGTCATCGTTCCGCGCGCCAAGACCCGAGCTTGCTGTTCTTCGGGCTCTACATACACGCAGGCAACTGCGTCAAACTGCGATTGGGAATTCTTTTCGAACAACAAGGGGATGTCAAAAACCATGACATCGGCATCAGACTTGGCGATGAAAGCCGTTCTATCTTGATGCACCAAAGGATGCACAATCTGTTCAATTTTCTTAAGGACGTTTGGGTCTTGTCCGATCAAACTTTTTAAGATGTCGCGGGATACAGCGCCATCTATGACAGCTTGGGGAAAATGGGTTTGAAAGTCTGGAACGGCATTACCGCCCTGTGAATATAGCCGGTGTACCGCCGCATCCGCGTCCCAAACAGCGCATCCTTCGTCTGCGAATATTTTGGCCGTTGTAGATTTGCCCATCCCGATGGAGCCGGTCAGGCCAAGTTTATACATCAACGCAGCGCCGCCGCCCTGGCGGCGCTATCAACTGTGGGTCGTTGTCCAAACCAACGTTCAAAACCCGGCACTGCTTGATACAGCAACATGCCAAGACCATCGATTGCAGTGCAGCCAGCAGATTCTGATTCTTCAAGAAGCTTTGTCTTAAGTGGTGTGTAAACCAGATCATTCACAATCATACCGGGACGCAGCCCATCCAAGGGAACCCGCATTTCGGCCTTACCAATCATTCCAAGGGACGTTGTGTTCACAAGAAGGTTTACTTCGTCCAACATGTTTGGAGCATGGACCCAATCGACAACTTTAACCCGGTGACCAAGATCATCAGCCAGTTTTTCTGCACGGATCCGGGTGCGGTTTGCCAAAAACACCTGCGGAACTCCGGAATCCAGCAATGATGCGACAACCGCGCGAGATGCTCCGCCGGCACCAAGCACTGCGGCCGGGGCTTCTTTCGGGTTCCAGTGCGGTGCATTGGCCCTTAGGTTTTCGAAAAATCCATACCCATCTGTGTTGTCCGCATGAATTTTTCCGTCTTTCCTGAAGATCAATGTATTTGCAGCACCAATCATCGTTGCACGATCAGTAACTAGATCCGCAATATCCAAGACTTTTTCTTTGTGCGGTATCGTTACGTTCACCCCAACAAAGCCTTGCTTTGGCAGCGTCCGAATAACCTCTTCCAAGTCCTTGGTCATCACATCCATAGGAATGTAGTACCCAGGCAAACCCATTGTTTTGAGCCAATGCATTTGAAGTTGCGGAGATCGCGAGTGCGCAATTGGCGACCCGATCACCCCAGCCAATGGAATTTTATCTAGTGTCACGTTTCCAAATCCCCCCGGTCGGCAAGATAACCTAGAATTTCGAGCAACGGCATACCTAACACGTGAAAAAAGTCACCTTGGACTGAAGAAAACAATCTTACGCCTTCCTCTTCCAACTTATAGCCGCCAACGCTGTACTGGATGCTGCCCCAGTTTTGTTCGACGTATGAATGGATAAACGCATCAGACAAAGCCCGCATCCTGAGTGTCACAACACCAACGTGCCGCCACATGGGTTCGCCATTTTCGTACAAGACGGCAGCCGACAACAACTTATGTCGTTGACCGGATAGCGATCGAAGTTGAGAAACGCAGTCTTGCTTTGTCTTTGGTTTGGAAAACAGCGTTCCATCGAAGTCCAGAACTTGGTCACATCCCAAGACCGGCACGCCCGGAGTTCTGTCGCTTATCTTCTTTGCTTTCATTTCAGCCAAGCAATCTGCGATATCCCGTGGTGTTGCCTTGTCAGCAAGAAGGGACGCTTTAATGGTTTCTTCATCTATCTTTGGCACATTGACCGAGAACGATATGCCTGCTTTGGTCAAAAGGTCAGCGCGGGTGGCTGAACCTGATGCAAGAACCATGTGGAAACTCATGGGATAAACCTTGTGGACGACTCAGTGAACAGACTTGGATACAACCGCGAGATTTGTTGGTTGATGGAACTTTGTTCTGAGTAAGGCGACTTTATCCCATTTCCCAGAAGTTTTTTCTACTGGTGAGAAGGATAACTTGAGATCGGTTGAAAACTGTTCTTGATAAAGTTTCCCATGAGTTATCACCAGATTTGTGCTGTGAATAATTACAGTAAGATGATGTTTTATATAAATTTTTTCAGATTACTATGGGGCTATCGATCCTTGACCTTCAACTTTCCCACATGTGAATAAGTAAAGGTAAAAACAAAGGATCCACAGAAAACGCTGCCTCTAAATAAACATCATCTCTTTTACTTATATATTTATATTAGATAGGTCTGCCTTGCTCTGAGAGAGGCCAGGATGGTTCAAGATCTGATCATATCAATTTATCCATGGGTGAAGGCACTTCACATTATCTCAGTCATTTCATGGATGGCCGGGATCTTTTACTTACCTCGACTGTTCGTTCATCATGTTGAACGGGCGGGTCAGTCGGGTGACGCCCACCAAACTTTTGTCATGATGGAAGAAAAACTTCTGAAAGTCATCATGAACCCAGCGTTGATCGCCACCTGGATCTTCGGACTTTTGTTGGTGTCCACGCCCGGGATCGTAGACTGGACATCCGTGTGGCCATGGATCAAAGCCATTTGCGTTCTGGGAATGACTTGGTTTCACCATTGGCTTGGTAAGCGCCGCAAAGAATTTGCTGTTGGAACAAACACGCGAAGCGGCCGCACGTACCGAATTATGAATGAGGTTCCGACTGTTCTGATGATCCTGATCGTCTTTGCTGTGGTTTTGAAGTTTTGAACGAATTGTTGACTCGGAATGATCCTGCGCTTATCTGAGCGGTGCACCCCGTCCGGGGACCGCACTTTTCCTTGATACGATGTAGGACTGCGCACACTGATGCGCATGATGTGACTATGAGCGACGAAACGCTAAACCTGTTCGATTTGAAAGCAAAGAGCCCCAAGGATTTACTATCCATGGCGGAGGAGCTGGAGATCGAAAACGCATCGACGATGCGTAAAGGCGAAATGATGTTCCAAATTCTGCGTGAGCGCGCAGATGAGGGATGGGAAATTTCGGGCGATGGGGTTTTGGAAGTTCTGCAGGACGGGTTTGGTTTCCTTCGCTCTCCCGAGGCGAACTATTTGCCGGGCCCGGATGATATTTACGTATCACCTGAGATGATCCGCAAATTTTCGCTGCGAACAGGGGATACGATTGAGGGCGTTATGAAGGCGCCAGATGACACAGAGCGGTATTTTGCTTTGACAAGTGTCACGAAAATCAATTTTGAAGATCCCGAAAAAGCACGTCACAAGATTGCCTTTGACAACTTGACCCCGCTTTATCCGGATGAGCGCCTGACGATGGAAACTTCGGATCCGGCGACGAAAGATCGCTCTGCCCGTATCATTGATCTTGTATCGCCAATTGGTAAAGGTCAGCGGTCCTTGATCGTTGCGCCGCCGCGGACGGGTAAGACAGTTCTGTTGCAAAACATCGCGAACTCAATCGAAAAAAATCACCCGGAATGTTACCTGATCGTTCTTTTGATTGATGAGCGTCCGGAGGAAGTTACTGACATGCAG
The DNA here is from genome assembly GCA_938038825.1 of uncultured Paracoccaceae bacterium. Lineage (GTDB taxonomy): Bacteria > Pseudomonadota > Alphaproteobacteria > Rhodobacterales > Rhodobacteraceae > Aliishimia. The sequence goes on from CALHST010000080.1 coordinate 12,901, forward strand.
CGTTCCGTGAAGGGCGAAGTTGTGTCTTCTACGTTCGACGAACCGGCAACGCGCCACGTTGCTGTATCTGAGATGGTCATAGAAAAAGCAAAGCGTCTGGTTGAACACAAACGGGATGTTGTCATTTTGCTGGATTCGATTACGCGGTTAGGTCGAGCGTTCAACACAGTTGTTCCATCTTCTGGTAAAGTTCTGACAGGTGGTGTTGATGCGAATGCCCTGCAACGCCCTAAACGCTTCTTTGGTGCTGCGCGTAATATCGAAGAGGGCGGGTCTTTGACCATTATCGCAACCGCCTTGATTGATACTGGTAGCCGGATGGATGAAGTGATCTTTGAAGAGTTTAAAGGCACAGGTAACTCAGAAATTGTATTGGATCGTAAGATTGCTGATAAGCGCGTCTTCCCAGCCATCGATATTCTGAAGTCTGGCACCCGGAAAGAAGAGCTGCTGGTCGACAAGGGTGATTTGGCGAAGACTTTTGTTCTGCGTCGGATTTTGAACCCTATGGGAACAACAGATGCTATCGAGTTCTTGATTTCGAAGTTGAAGCAAACGAAAACCAACTCTGACTTCTTCGACTCGATGAATACGTAACTTATTGTTATAAAACAATGGGTTAATATGGATACGATCTATGCCTTAGCCACTGCTTCCGGGCGAGCAGGTGTTTCGATTGTGCGGATTTCGGGACCCGACGTTGCGAAAGTTTCTCGTTTGCTTTGTGGCGAACTGCCTAAGCCAAGGCAGGCGATGTTCGGCGGGATAAAGGGTGAGTCTGGAGAAATCTTGGATCATGGCTTGATCCTTTACTTCCCTACGCCAGCGAGTTTCACAGGCGAAGATGTCTTGGAACTTCACCTTCATGGCAGCATCGCGATTGTGAATGCTGTTACGCATTTTCTATCACAGATTCCAAACTGCCGTCTTGCAGAACCAGGGGAGTTTTCTCGACGGGCGTTAATGAATGGTAAGATGGACATTGTTCAGGCTGAAGGCCTGGCGGACCTTATCGAAGCTGAAACTGAAGCACAGCGAAAACAAGCTTTGGCGTTGAGTTCAGGGAATTTAAGTTCGTT
>CALHST010000081.1 GCA_938038825.1 uncultured Paracoccaceae bacterium
TGACCCGGAATGAGTGCATTCTTGAGCTGACGGGCGATAATGCAATCGCCCACGTAGCTGGCGCCTGTGTTGGCGACGGGGATTTCTTGCACGACGACACGGTGTTCATCACCCATGACGCAGAGGCATGCGAAAGCCGTCAGGTGTTCAAGAAAGTGCTGCGCAACGGCGCGACGGGCGTTTTTCAGGGCAAGATCTTGGTTAAAGCTGGTGCACAAAAGACGGATGGCTATCAGATCAGCCAGGCGTTGTTGCTGGATGATGACGCGCAGTTCCTCGCCAAGCCAGAGCTTGAGATTTACGCCGATGATGTGGCGTGCTCACACGGGTCCACATCCGGAGCGATTGATGAGGACGGATTGTTCTATCTGCGCTCGCGCGGGATCCCCGAAGCTGAGGCGACGGATCTGATGACGCTCGCCTTTTTGGCAGAAGCCTTGCAGGAGATCGACGACGACACGTTGGCAGAACAAATCACAGAGCGTCTGTCCGGTTGGTTGATACGGCATCGCGGCGCGTAACCGTATGAGTATCGCGCATGATATCGCTGCGATGTATCGTGGCCCACGCCGTGTTGTGTCCCGTGTCTTGGCGGCAGGCCAGCGCGAAGACCGCGCTTTGGCCTGTCTGATGGGGGCCTGCGCGCTTATGTTTGTGGCGCAACTGCCAAAGCTGGCGCGGGAGTCCTTTATCACAGGTGAAGACCTGAATATGTTGATGGGCGCGTCTTTGCTTGGGCTGATTTTCATAGCGCCTCTGTTGTTCTATGCGGTTGGCTGGTTAAGCCACTTGGTTGCAAAGGTTTTTGGCGGGCAAGGCAGCTTTTTCACAGCGCGCATGGCATTGTTCTGGGCGCTTTTGTCATCGTCTCCCTTAATCCTGCTTCATGGATTGGTTGCTGGATTTATTGGCCCAGGCGCGCAACTGACCCTTGTCGGGGTCATTTGGTTCGCTGTTTTTATGTGGTTTTGGATGAGCGGTCTTATCCTTGCAGAAAGGATGCCCAAGACATGAATTGGTCCACGCTGTTTATGACCACCATCCGAATGCCGGATCATGCAGCTGCGTATATCAAGGGGCTTGAACTGGAACGCGCAGTTCTGTGGATGGGCATTCTTGCGGTATCCGCTATGGGTGCGGTGTTCACCGGACTAACAGTGATGATGTTGCCTTTGCCACCTGAGTTTCCGAGGCTGTTTGCGCAACCCTTTGCCCATTTCGCCGCTGGAGCAGGGGGAATGGTCCTATTTGCGCACATTCTGACATGGGTTGGCCGCGCCCTTGGTGGCACCGGGTCTTTGGACGACATGACCAAGCTTATCATCTGGCTGCAAGCGGTTCGGGTTGGTCTGCAAAGCTTTGGACTGTTGCTTTTGGTTTCGGTGCCTGTTTTGGGATCGTTTTACAGCCTTATTACAGTGATTTTGTCGATTTGGATCTTGGTCCAGTTTATCCGAGTTGGTCATTCCCTCCCGGGGTCTGGCACGGCTGTTGTTGTTTTGATCGCCACCTTTGTGGGATTGATCGTAGGAACCTCTCTTTTGCTAACCCTGATCGGTGTTGGCAGTATAGGACTTTCGCCAAATGTATGATGTAGATGCAGTCCGGAAAGATTTTCCGATATTAGGCCGGAACGTAAACGGCAAACCGTTGGTTTACCTTGATAACGGTGCGTCTGCACAAAAGCCGCAGGTGGTGATTGATGCCATTACTCAGGCCTACTCTCATGAATATGCAAATGTGCACAGGGGGCTGCATTTCCTGTCAAACCTTGCAACCGACAAATATGAAGCGGTGCGTGGCACAATCGCAAAGTTCTTGGGTGCAGGTTCCGAAGACGAAATCGTTCTGAATTCCGGCACCACTGAAGGCATCAACATGGTCGCCTATGCTTGGGCCATGCCGCGATTTGAGGCTGGGGACGAGATTGTCCTAAGCGTTATGGAACACCATGCCAACATCGTGCCGTGGCACTTTCTGCGCGAACGTCAGGGCGTTGTTCTGAAATGGGTCGATGTGGACAGTACCGGTACGTTGGATCCGCAAGCCGTTATTGATGCGATTGGTCCCAAGACCAAACTGGTGGCGATCACCCATATGTCCAATGTTTTGGGGACCGTGGTCGATGTGAAGGCAATTACCAAAGCGGCCCATGACAAAGGGGTTGCTGTCTTGGTTGATGGGTCTCAATCGTCGGTTCATATGCCCGTCGATGTTGTGGACATTGATTGTGATTTCTATGCAATCACCGGTCACAAGTTATACGGACCGTCGGGATCGGGTGCGATCTATTGCAAGGCAGCACGGCTGGCGGAGATGCGTCCTTTTATCGGCGGCGGGGATATGATCCGCGAAGTGCACAAAGACGTTGTGACATGGAATGATCCTCCAATGAAGTTTGAGGCCGGCACACCCGGTATTGTGCAAACAATCGGGTTTGGTGTGGCTTTGGAGTACATGATGTCGGTTGGTTTGGACACGATCGCAGCGCATGAGGCATCATTACGAGATTATGCGCAAAACAAGCTTAATGGTTTGAATTGGTTGAATGTACAGGGTCATGCGCCGGGCAAAGGCGCGATCTTTTCCTTTACGATAAATGGTGCTGCGCATGCGCATGACATCTCGACAATTCTGGATAAAAAGGGGGTTGCTGTGCGGGCAGGGCACCATTGTGCAGGTCCACTTATGGACCATCTGGGGTTAACGGCAACCTGTCGGGCGAGCTTTGGTTTGTACAATACTAAGGCTGAGGTTGACGTTCTGGTGGATGCCTTGGAACTGGCACACGATCTGTTTTCTTGATCTTTCGGATGCATTGAAGCTCTTGTAAGTGAAGGCCGCGAG
>CALHST010000082.1 GCA_938038825.1 uncultured Paracoccaceae bacterium
TTCTCCCACGGGTCCTTTGCATCTTGGGCACGCGTATTCGGCGCTTTTGGCATTTGATCAAGCACAGGAAAACAACGGTACGTTTCTGCTTCGGATCGAGGATATTGATCAAAGCCGGTCGCGGCCCGAATGGGTCAGCAAAATATACGAAGATCTAGCCTGGCTTGGTATCACTTGGCCAAGACCGGTGCTGCATCAAGCAGCCCAAATCGACCAATATCATGAAGTATTGAAAACTCTTTGGAAACAGGATCTTCTGTATGTATGCTCATGTAATAGACGCGACATTCGGGATTCTATTTCGGCGCCTCAAGAAGACATTCAATTTGGCCCAGATGGCATCATCTATCCCGGAATGTGTCGCCACAAGCCGAACAACCGCGCGGGTGACATGCCCCTTTCTGTTCTGCGATTGGACATACAAAAGGCGTTGGAACACATCCAAGGACCTATTGAATTTTTGGAAACTGGGGTCGGCCCAAATGGGGAAACTGGTCTTCAAACGCTGTCGCATAAGCAAATAGTCGACACGATTGGGGACATCGTTTTGGCCCGCAAAGACATGGGAACGTCCTATCACTTATCTGTTGTCGTCGATGATTACCAACAGCGCATCACGCAGATCACACGCGGTCAGGACTTGTACGACGCAACCTATATCCATGTTATTTTACAGAAACTTATTGGCTATACTTCACCTAAATACTGCCACCACAAATTGATCCGTGACACAGATGGCAAACGGTTAGCTAAAAGACATGACGCCAAAGCCTTGTTCAAATTTCGCGACGATGGATATAGCCCCGATGATATTCGAAAAGTCGTTGGACTGAGCTAAGGTTTCGGGATGATTTCCACTTCGGTGCCATCTGTCACGTCCGTGTAAAAGCAATTTCGCCGCCCTGTGTGACACGCGGCCCCAACCTGATGGACACGCAACAGCAAACAATCACGGTCGCAATCCACGCGCATCGACACCAAAGATTGGGTATGCCCGCTGGTTGCGCCTTTGACCCAATATTCTTGACGAGAGCGGCTCCAATAGGTCACACGCCCCGTATCCAATGTCCGCTGAACGGCCTCTGCATTCATCCAAGCAAGCATCAAAACGTCACCGTTCTCTGCATCCTGAGTGATCGCAGGCAGCAACCCGTTGTCATTAAACTTTAGTGTTGCTGGGTCAAATTCCATAACATTTCCCTATGGTATACAGTGCGTTTATGCCTATTTATACGTTCAGATGGAAATGGGACAGAGACCATGAGTGGCGATAACGATCTGATCAAACTGTACTCTGGGCGGATACTCGCACTTGCAGCAGATATTCCCCATTTGGGGCGTTTGACGGATCCTGATGCCACGGTCAAAAAACGCTCTCCGGTGTGCGGATCCATTGTGACCGTAGACGTCGTTATGGCCGATGGAATAGTTACAGGGTTCGGCCAAGATGTGAAGGCATGCGCCTTAGGTCAAGCCGCTGCCGCTGTTACAGGTGAGGCCATCATCGGCCGCACGCCAGCCGAATTGGCAGTTGCACGGGATGCGCTGAAATCCATGCTAAAATCACAAGGGCCCGTACCGGACGCCCCATTTGATGGGTTCGAAGTTCTTGAACCTGCTCGGGACTTCAAGAACCGGCATGCGTCTATTCTGCTTGCCATCGAAGCCGCCTGCGAAGCGGCCGAACTGGCGCAGCAATCACATTGCGCCTAACGCAATCAATCTTAGAACAATCGTAGGAATTTTGATTTAGCCCCTCCATGTGATGAACACATGGAAGGTTGCTGGATGAGTCTGCACGACCCCAACACAGACCCAAAGATCATGTCGCAATTGGCAAGTGCTGCGTCCACTCTGGGGTACGAAATTGTTGATGTCTCTGGGTTCTTTGAGTTGATTGAAGGACAGGCCAAGGATCAGAAGTCAACAATTGGCACCTTGCGCAATCATGCAGAAACTGTCGAAGACGCCACAAAACACGTGTTGGACGTCAGCGCGAAGTTGCGTGATGCTTCTGAAAAATGTCTCGAGTCTGCCAGTCAAACTGTACAAAGTGTCATTGAGTCCGACGAAACATCGCGCGAGATGGCAGCATGGGTATCGGATCTTTCTGAGCGAACTGAAACTGTCAGTTCTACCTTGAAAGATGTCAGCAAGAACAACACACAAATTGTGTCTATCGCGCGCCATGTGAACACACTGGCCATCAACGCCAAGATCGAAGCCGCACGCGCAGGCGACGCAGGACGTGGGTTCAGCGTTGTCGCGGATGCGATTAACGATCTTTCGCAACAGACGAGCACAGCCGCAGTTCAAATTTCTGACAATGTGAAATCACTGGCGGCGTGGATCATGAGTGTTGCGCAAGACGCAAAAACCGTTACCGAAAATGCGGCAGAGGTTTTGAAAAACGCTGAAAAGAACGGTGAAAACCTGTTTCAAATGGAACAGTCCCTGAAAGACAGTAACCGACGGGTTGAACAAATTGTTGCCGAAGCTGAACGTATGCAAGACGCCGTCCATGCGTTTAACCCAAGCCTTACAGGCATTGACCAGGCAGCCAGCATTACAACTGATGGAATCTCGAAAGCAACCAAGCGGATCAACAAGTTGATCGACACGTCGGAAGCTCTTGTTCAAGCGAATGCCGCACTTGGAAATGCCGGGGAAGATTCAGAGTTCTTTACATTTGTGCAATCGACCGCTGCCTCGATTTCCAGCGCGTTTGACGGGGCCATTCGAAGCGGGAAAATTAGCGAACAAGATTTGTTTGATCGCGCCTATGTTCCAATCCCGAATACCAACCCTGAACAAGTCATGGCGCGCTTTACGTCCCTGACGGATGCTATTCTGCCCCAGTTTCAGGAACCGGCTTTACAGTTGAGCGACAAGGTCGTGTTTTGTGCTGCGGTTGATCAAAATGGGTATTTGCCAACCCATAATAAGAAATTCTCCCAACCACAGGGCAGTGATCCAGTGTGGAACACGGCAAACTGCCGCAATCGCAAAATTTTTGACGACAGGGTTGGCTTGAAAGCGGGTCGCAGCCAAGAGCCGTTCTTGATGCAGGTTTACCGGCGTGACATGGGCGGTGGGCAATTTGTCATGATGAAAGACATCTCGGCCCCGATTTATGCCGCAGGACGTCATTGGGGCGGATTACGGTTCGCCGTCAAATATTAGGGGCAAAAAAAACGCCGTATTCCGGCAGGGAATACGGCGCAAAGTATGCGTTTCTCGTGTGGGACCCAAAGACCGAAAAGACCAAATCGGGAAATTTGGAAGACCGGGGACAGGCAGTGTCAGGTCAAAATAAAACGCTGGGCAGCGTTCAAAGCGGACTTGGCACGAGAGCGCAGGCAGAGATCAGGACAAAGAAGGAAGATGCAACGCCACAAACAAAATCACGCCCAATGCGACAACGCCAAGTGTATCCTGCAACAAGGTTGCTTGGTTTCTTTGGCAGAGCGTTTTGAATTCTGTGATCGTTTTCATGGTGTGCCTCGTTTCTTTGTTGCCCCTTTGTTCTCATAACGTGAACAAAAGGTAAAGAACTTTTTGAGAACATATGCGAACTTTTTGACATCAATACCTGTTGAACACGTCTAACCAACTGAAATTAAACGGATCGCTTGATCCTGGCGCATCAACCATAGAAGCAGGCGCGCAGCCTCCCCACGCGGAGAGCTTAGATCTGGATCTTGCGCCAATAAAGCCCGCGCGTCAGATTGCGCAATTTCCATTAAGCCCGCTTGGCGTTCAAGGTCTGCGATTTGAAACTTGGGCAGCCCAGATTGTGCGGTACCAATCAAATCCCCGGCCCCGCGCATTTCCAGATCGGTTTGCGCAATTTCGAATCCGTCTTCCGTCCGCCGTAAAACTTCCAAGCGCCTGCGCCCTGTTTCGGACAAGGGTGCCTGATACATTAACAAACACGTCGATGCCGCATCCCCGCGCCCCACGCGCCCTCTAAGTTGATGTAATTGCGCAAGACCAAATGTTTCCGCACGTTCGATGACCATGATCGTTGCATTTGGCACATTCACCCCAACTTCGATAACCGTCGTTGCCACAAGAACCTTGGTCTCGCCGGTTTGAAAACGATGCATCGCGGCATCTTTGTCCGCCGGAGGCATTTGCCCATGCACCAATCCCACGACACCTTCGCCGAGTTTAGCGCGCAAATATTTGAAGCGTTCTTCGGCCGCCGTTAAATCAACAACTTCGCTTTCTTCGACCAGCGGGCAGACCCAATAACATTGCCGACCTTCTGCAGCCACTGCGCGCAACCGCTCGACCACTTCTTCGATCCGGCCTGCGCTGACAAGTGCCGTCGCGATGGGTTTGCGGCCCGCAGGTTTTTCATCCAGTACAGACACATCCATGTCACCATATTGCGCTAGCGCCAAAGACCGCGGAATCGGCGTCGCAGTCATAACCAAAACGTCTGCCGCCGCGCCTTTGCGCCCAAGTTCCAGCCTTTGGCGCACGCCAAATCGATGCTGCTCATCGACAATGGCAAGTCGAAGATCATGAAACACAACGTCTTTTTGAAAAACGGCATGGGTTCCGACCAAAATCTGGATGTCACCCCGTTCCAACGCGCCAAGCTTAGCCGTCCGCTCACGGCCCTTGTCCCGTCCCGTTAAAATCTCAAGCACAACGCCGGCGCTTTCGGCCAACGGTTGCAGCCCTTCAAGATGTTGGCGCGCAAGAATTTCCGTGGGCGCCATCAGAACGCCCTGCCCGCCAGCTTCTACTGAAACAAGTAACGCCATAAACGCCACCAGCGTTTTTCCAGCGCCAACATCCCCTTGCAACAAGCGGTTCATGCGCAAATCGGTTCCCATGTCCAGAGCTATTTCGGACACGGCGCGGCGTTGCGCATTGGTGGGGTCATAAGGCAATTGCGCCAGAACTTTGGCCTGCAAGTCTCCATTGCCTGCCGAAATCCGACCCGGGCTGCGCTGTTCCTGCAGCCGCGCCAAAGACAAGGTCAATTGGTGCGCAAACAACTCATCATACGCCAAACGCGTACGCGCAGGTGCGTCAACCGACATCTCACCCAAACTCTGCGGATTATGCCCAATTTCAATTGCCGCATTGAAGTCTGGCCAATCCTCTTTTGTCTTCTGCGCGTCATCAATCCACTCGGGCATATCCGGGATCCGCGACAAAGCCCCTGCGACGCCCCGCGCCATGACTTTTTGCGTCACGCCTGATGTCAGAGAGTAAACCGGTTCAAATTTCGGAATCTGGTCAGCCTGTTCTTCTGGAACAATATGATCTGGATGAGGCATTTGCGCGATGCCATCAAACAGTTCCGCTTTGCCCGAAATCAAACGTTTTTGCCCCGTCGGCAAAAGCTTTTGGATGTAATCCGCGCGCGCATGAAAAAACACCAATTGAAAACTTGTCGCGCTGTCCTGAACGTCCACGCGATACGGTCGCCCTTTGATACGCGCGGGCCGATGGGTTCCCACGGTCACAAGGACCGTGATCACACTGGGCAGGCTCGCATTTTGAACACTGTCAACGACAGAGCGATCAATGCCCGAAACAGGCAACGCGAAAATCAAATCTCTTGGTGCTTCGATCCCCAATCCGCCAAAAGCTTGCGCAGTTTTCGGGCCGATCCCGTCCAAGGTTTCCAGCCCCGCAAACAAGGGAAACAAAAGTGGCGGACGCCCGGTCATGCGCCCGAAATCAGATCAAGCCACGCATCTTCGTCGATCACGTCCACGCCAAGATCCGTTGCTTTTTTTGCCTTTGATCCAGCGCCTGGGCCTGCGATGACAAGATCGGTTTTTGCGCTCACCGATCCAGACACTTTGGCACCTAAGGCCTCGGCGCGCGCTTTTGCCTCGGCGCGGGTCATTTTCTCTAAAGTTCCAGTGAAAACCACCGTTTTTCCGGCCACCGAACTGCCAGAGGTATCCAATTGTTCGGCGTCCTGAATGGACAACGACGCGGCAAGACGGTTGATCGATGCGCGTTCGGCGTCATTTGCAAATGCGGCCACCAATGAACCGGCCATCACGTCGCCAACACCGTCAATCGACAACAGCGTATCCCAAGTATCCCCCGATTTTTCTTTGGCTGCATCAAGTGCTGTGACCAACGTATCCCAACTTCCGAAATGACGCGCCAACAAATTTGACGCCTGTTCGCCGACGTGGCGGATCCCCAGGGCAAACAAAACCCGCGCCAGACCAATCGTGCGTTTGTCTTCAATTGCTTGAAACAGGTTATCTGCGGATTTCTCGCCCCAACCTTCGCGGTTTTTCAACTGCTGCAGCCCTGTGCCGTACCGGTCTTTCAATGTGAAAATGTCGTTTGGTTCTGCAATCCATTGGTCCGAATAAAATTGCTCGACTTGTTTTGCCCCTAAACCTTCGATGTCAAAAGCCGCGCGCGAAACAAAATGTTTGAGCTTTTCGACGGCTTGCGCCGGGCAAATCATGCCACCGGTGCATCGGTGTACCGCGTCACCCTCTTCACGGAGAGCGGGGCTTTGGCATTCCGGGCAAATTTCGGGAAACTCAAATGCAACCGCATCAGAAGGTCGTTTAGACAGATCCACATCCGCAACTTTGGGAATAACGTCGCCGGCACGATAGACTTGCACCCAATCACCGACGCGAATGTCTTTGCCCTCGCGGATTGTTTCGCCTTTGTTATCCCGTCCCGCGATGTAGTCCGCGTTGTGCAATGTGGCATTGGATACGACCACACCGCCAACTGTCACTGGGTTTAATCGCGCAACAGGTGACAAGGCACCTGTCCGACCGACTTGAATGTCGATCGCTTCGAGCCATGTCCACGCCAATTCAGCCGGGAATTTGTGCGCGATGGCCCAACGAGGGGTTGTTGAACGAAAACCAAGTCTGCCTTGAAGGTCGAGCGCGTTTACTTTGTAAACAACTCCGTCAATATCGTAGCCCAAAGCAGCACGTTGCGCTTCGATCTTTTGATAATGCGCGATCATGTCGTCCGGCCCGTGGCAAAGGGCGGTCAACGGGTTTGTTTGAAACCCCAAAGCCTTAAGCCGACCAATCGCGTCAAACTGCGCCTCTGCCAGCGGATCTGACAAAACACCCCACGCATATGCAAAAAATCGCAAAGGACGTGCCGCGGTCACCAAGGAATCCAGCTGCCGCAAAGATCCTGCAGCCGCGTTGCGTGGATTAGCGAACGGCTTTCCGCCCGCTTCCGCTTGACGCGTATTCAGCGCAGCGAAATCTTCGTGGCTCATATACACTTCGCCCCGGACTTCCAAAATATCCGGAGCATTTGATAGGGTTTGTGGGATGTCTGAAATTGTGCGCGCGTTCGCGGTCACATTTTCACCTGTTTGCCCGTCACCGCGCGTTGCCGCCTGCACAAACTGGCCGTTTTCATAGCGCAACGACAGAGACAAGCCGTCAATCTTTGGTTCGGCTGTATAATGCAAAGGCTGATCTGCAGTCAGGCCAAGATATTTGCGGATGGATACGTCAAATTCGGCGACGTCCTCATCCGTAAAAGCATTGCCCAAAGACAACATGCGTTGCGCATGTGTGACCTTGGAAAATCCGTCCGCTGGCGCCGCACCCACAATCTCTGTCGGGCTATCACTGCGCTTAAGCTCAGGAAATCGAGTTTCAATGTCGGCATTGCGCCGCTTTAACGCATCATAGTCGGCATCAGAGATCTTTGGACTGTCTGCTGTGTGATACGCATTGTTTGCGTCGTGCAAAATTTTTGCCAAGGTCGCCAGTTCGTCAGCTGCGTCTTCAGCGGACAGACTTTCTATGGGCCTTGTTGCAGTCATTCTACGCTCCGTCAGCAATCCTAGGTATCAGATAATCGGCAAGCGCCCGAGCGGCAAGCGCACTCTGCAGGCCAAAAGAAAAACACCGCATCCTTAAAGGATACGGTGTTGACCAACATTCATCAAAGCGTTGAAGCGTATTTATGCGCCCACTGCCATCTGCGTCTCGCCCATCATTCCAGGTTCGGGATCACGCAGCACATAACCACGTCCCCAAACAGTTTCGATGTAGTTATCACCACCGGTGGCGTTGCTGAGTTTCTTGCGCAATTTGCAAATAAACACGTCAATGATTTTCAGCTCAGGCTCGTCCATGCCGCCATAGAGATGGTTCAAGAACATCTCCTTGGTCAGCGTCGTTCCTTTGCGCAGCGACAACAACTCTAGCATTTGGTATTCTTTGCCCGTCAGATGCACTGTTTTGCTTTCGACGCTCACAGTTTTGGCATCCAAATTGACAGAAATCTGCCCAGTATCAATGACGGACTGAGAATGCCCCTTAGAGCGTCGGATGATGGCGTGAATGCGCGCGACCAATTCTTCACGGTGGAACGGTTTGGTCAGATAGTCATCAGCACCAAACCCGAAGCCTTTTAGCTTGTTCTCTGTATCGTCGGCACCTGACAAGATCAGAATCGGCGTTTCAATGCGTGCCAATCGCAATTGGCGCAACACCTCGTGCCCATTCATATCAGGAAGTCCCAAATCCAAAAGGATCAGGTCGTAGTCATACAGTTTGGCAAGATCGATCCCTTCTTCCCCCAAATCCGTTGCGTAAACGTTTAAGTTCGCATGGGTCAGCATCAGTTCAATGCTTTTTGAGGTGGTCGGATCATCTTCTACCAGAAGAACGCGCATCTATAAGCTCCGATTAATGTTGTTTTCGGTCTGTGAACTTGTCGTAGAAAAGAGTTAAGCCGACGTTAATTAGATAAACAATTATAATATCAACCTAAGATTGTCGATACTTTTGTACACTTGTTGCCTTTAGTGCATCTTCTCCATGATCCGCTACAGCCTTGATCCAACTCGAAAATTCTTCTTCGGACAAGCCGTATTGTTGCAGCGCTTCTTCCTTTGTCAACAGGCCATAGAGCACGCCACGCACAACTGAAATTTTTCGCGAAACAACCCAACGTCGGGTCTTGGGAGATGGCAAATCCGCCCTACTTAAGACTTGTCCATCGGGTAACGTGACCGCGCGCGGTCCTTCAACTTTTTTAAGATACATACCAAACCATCCTATGGAGTGGCGGTAAAATCGCGCATCACCCTTAATTGGGCGTGAACCTAAGCCTTGAGAGTAGTTACGATTTTCCTATATTCCCGAGGAACTCTCTGGAGAGACTCATGCTTGATCACCGTCCACCGCTTAATTCTCTTGGCTTTGCCAAAACGCCTGCTGACACGCGCGTCGTTGTTGCAATGTCTGGTGGCGTCGACAGCTCTGTTGTTGCTGCCATGTTGAAAGATGAAGGGTATGATGTGGTTGGCGTCACATTGCAGCTTTATGACCACGGGGCTGCCTTGGCCAAAAAGGGCGCTTGTTGTGCTGGCGTGGATATTCACGATGCGCGCCGTGTGGCAGAAGACATGGGCTTTCCCCATTACGTTCTGGATTATGAGAACATTTTTAAAGATGCGGTTATTGATGAATTCGCAGACAGCTACTTGGCCGGGGCCACGCCGGTTCCCTGCATTCGCTGTAACGAGCGGGTGAAATTCAAGGATCTTTTGGAAACCGCAAAGGATCTGGATGCAGATTGTATGGCCACTGGGCATTACATCCAACGGATGCAAGGGGCCGCAGGATCAGAATTGCACAGCGCGACGGATGCGACGCGCGATCAGTCCTATTTCCTGTTTTCAACCACACAAGAACAGCTTGATTTTTTGCGCTTTCCGCTGGGGCACTTGCCGTCAAAGGACGCAACCCGCGAGTTGGCAGAAAAGTATGGGCTTCGCGTCGCCAATAAGCCAGACAGCCAAGACATTTGTTTTGTACCCAATGGTGATTATGCCGCTGTGATCCGAAAATTGCGTCCCGAAGCACAAGCGCCGGGGCACATTGTGCATGTCGATGGGCGCGTGTTGGGCGAGCATGAGGGCGTGATTGATTACACCATCGGGCAACGTCGTGGTCTGGGTATTGGTGGCTTGGATGAACCGTTATACGTGGTCAAACTGGACACGGACACGGCCCAAGTGGTGGTTGGCCCGCGCGAGATGTTGGCAACGGCCCATGTTCCTGTCGCGGAAATCAATTGGCTGGGTGACGAACCGCTGATGTCCAAAGATGCATGGCCCATGGCCGTTAAAATCCGGTCCACTCGGCCACCTACAGATGCCGTGTTGCGCCCCACGTCAGACACAACCGGCGTTGTGGAACTGGTCGCCGCAGAAAATGGTGTGTCACCCGGACAGGCTTGTGTGTTCTATGACACCAACAGCTCGCGCATATTCGGGGGCGGCTGGATCACCAAGTCCTAACTGTTATTCAGTCCGTCCAACACCGCGCGTGCTGCGCGCAAGCCCGGTTCTTCTCCGCCCGCGCCAAGCCGTGACATGGTTGTTGTCATTGCGTCTAACTGCGTATTGGGCGTGCGCAATACGTCCTGCAATCCTTGGGCTATTTGGTCGGGTACACAATTTGCACCAATAAATTCAGGCACAACGCGGGTGTCCGACACCAGATTGACCAGTGTAACCGTGTCGATCTTCAGCATGCGCGAAATAATTTTGCGCGATAGCCAATTCATATCGTACGCAATCACCATCGGCGTGGCAGCCGCCGCAAGTTCCAACGACACTGTACCCGAGGCCGCCAACGCAAGATCCGCGGCCTTGAATGCGGCCAGTTTGTCTGTGTCCCCATCGCGCCCATCCAAAATGATGGGCGTCACGGGCCAGTCTAGCGTCAAGTCTTGCACAAGCCCGACAACCGGGCCTGCAGCAGGAAGCACAACTTGCGTCTTTGGGTGCTTTGCACAAAACAACTTAAGGGTCTCACCAAAGACAGGACACAGCCGGGTCACCTCCCCACGCCGCGAGCCGGGCAATACCAAGAGCAGCGGGTCTGCTGTGGGGGCAACGCGTGCGCGAAATGCCGCTGCCTGTTCCGCATCCGCTTGCGGCGCCATTGCGATGGGATGCCCAACAAAATCGCAGCGCATGCCTGCCGCTTCCATAAAGGGCGGCTCAAACGGAAACAGGGCGAGCACCTGATCAATCACCCGCGCCATCTTTTCCGCGCGCCCTGCCCGCCATGCCCACACTGTCGGGGCCACGTAATGCACACACCGCTGATCGCTGGAAGCCTTCACCAGCTTTGCGACACGCAAGCAAAAATCTGGCGAGTCGATTGTCACCACAACGTCCGGTTTTGAAGCCGCTATTGCGTCTGCCGTTTCCCGGATCCGTCGTTTGAGATGCGTGTATTTCGGCAGAATCTCGACAATGCCCATCAAGCTAAGCTCGGACATATCAAAGCGACTGTCCAACCCCGCGGATTTCATCTGTGTGCCACCAACGCCATCGAACACCACATCAGGCACAAGCGTCTTCAGCCCCTGCATCAACGCGCCGCCCAACGCATCACCCGAAGGCTCGCCAGCAATCAAAAAGACTTTCACGGCCTGCGCACCCACAAGAAAAGGCCAGCGTCATCCAAAATCTTGACGACCTTCGCCTGTTCCAAAACGATCACGCCCCCGGCTTCTATCGCAATGCCTTTCAGTCCCGCGTTGGCGACACCAAGGGCCGTGTCGGGACCAATCGTTGGCAAATCTGCGCGGCGATCTTGGCCCGGCTTGGGGGCTTTGAACAGTAACCCTGTATTCGGCGACGTCGCATCATTGGAATGTCCAGCAGCATCCGCCAACATGGCATCGGTTCCACGTTCATCTTCACGGGCCACGACGCTGGCGTCGCGGACAAGACAGGCTTGACCCAAGTCCTGCCGACCCATGTCGGCCAATGCGATCAATGCCACTTTCACATCTGCCTGGGCGTGTATGTCGGGTTGCATGCGGGTCAAAACGCCAGCCGCGGGCAAAATGTCTGGTGCCAGCTCAGTCGCCCCGCGAATGGTGAACCCTTGGTCTTGCAAAATCGCAATGACACCACGCAAAGCGCCATCATCCCCTTGCGCCATGGCCGCTTGCAGCACCGGCACCAACGGCATTGTTTGCGCATCAATCTGGCTGGGATCAATGTCTGGGCGTGTTACCGCACCACACAAGCAAATCTCGCGCACACCTTTGTTCTTGAGAGAGACCAAAAAACTGCCCAGATGCTCCAAGCGAAACGTCATGTCCGCCATCAAGTCACGCGGAGCAAAGCCATCAAGCACACAGATAAGCGGCGGCACCTTTTGCGCCAAGGCCACAGCCTTGGGCAAACTGCCAGTGCCACAAATCAACGCCAGCATCAGCGCGGTGTCAAAAACGACCGGTCGCTGCTGGCAGACACAAAGTCCACAATCTGGCGCACATAATCGCTGTCAAATTCCTGGCCCATCCGGTCCACACGTTCATGAAACGTACCATCCCCTTGTGCCATCATCTGGAAGGCCGCACGCAGCGCTGTAATGTCTGGACGTTTGACGCCGCTGCGCTTTAAGCCAACAAGGTTCAATCCGTCCAATTCGCCGCGGGGCGCTTGCACCAAACCATAGGGGATCACATCATTGGTCACCATGGTCACCGCGCCAATGATGGCACCGCGCCCAACACGTACCCATTGATGCACGCCCGACAGCCCCCCGACAATCACATCGTCTTCGATGACACAATGTCCGGCAATGGCCGCGGAATTTACGATGATGACCCGGTCTCCGATCATGGCATCATGTGCAATATGGCAGCCCGCCATGAATAACCCGTCATCCCCAATTTTCGTCAGACCGCCGCCACCTTCGGTGCCTGTATTCATCGTGACATGTTCGCGGATCCGATTGCGCGCACCAATCTCTAATTTGCTGTCTTCACCCTTGAATTTCAGGTCCTGAGGAATTTCGCCGATCACCGAGAAAGGAAAGACAATTGTGCCTTCACCAATTGTTGTGCGGCCTTGCACAACAACATGAGACTTCAGCTCCACCTCTGGCCCCAACGCGACATGCGGACCCACAATACAAAAGGGGCCAACACTAGCTGACGGATCGACACGCGCCCCGTCTTCGATAATGGCAGAAGGGTGAATGCCCATGCGGCTTACTCCTGTGGCAAATCCATCATTGCAGTAAATTCCGCTTCGGCCGCCATCTCACCTTCCACAGTTGCATGGCCGCCGAATTTCCAAACTTTCCCACCTGGTTTGCCGCGCAACGTGGTCAATTGCATTTCCAAGACGTCACCAGGGATCACTTTGCGACGAAACTTACACTTATCAATCGACATGAAATAGATCAGCATTTCTTTGTCAGCCAAATCCAGCGCAGTGCCCACCATAAC
>CALHST010000083.1 GCA_938038825.1 uncultured Paracoccaceae bacterium
TGCCCACCACAACCCGGCCAGAGTTACCTTCGTTCAGATCATCAAGTTCCTGCGCTGCATTTGACACCTGTGCGAAAATCAATTTCCCATGACGTATCATGGTTTCGCCGAAAATCGTTGGCACGACGCCCCGATTTGTGCTGTTGAACAATTTGACTTCGAAATCCAATTCAAGATCTTGGATCATCTTTGTGGCAGCCGGTTGTGAAATGCCCAACTCGCGGGCAGCATTTTGTATGTTTCCATGTAGCCCGACGGCCACCAGCAAACGCAGCTGGCGCAGTTTTAGCCGGGTCAGCGCACGGTCCATGATGCGCGAATGATGGCCAGTCATAACATGACCCGCCCGGTGATCTGATCCAGTTTGGCAACAACGCTCATCGCGGCAAGCGCAGAGGATCGCGGATTGTCTGGCAGTGAATTGCCGCTGATCTGAAAGTGGAACTCGCCAAAATCCCCCTTTGCAGTAATCTCGTGGATATTCTGTTCGATGGAGGGATCAGCGATCAGGCAGACGCGTGTGTCATCAAAGCCAAGGCCAGCGAGCGCGACCGCTGCCGCCACATTGGCATTTTTTGGGTAAGTCAGGGCTGCGTCGCGCGCGGTGCCTTCGAAATGCGTGTGGGGTCCCTGTGTCAAGCTCATAAGGTCCAACTTTTCTTCCGCGGCAGAGCCGAGCCAGCCCTTGGGCGGTTTGCGGCCCTTATAGGTGACCGACTGTAACGTACCCACGCGCGCAGCACTCAAGCAGTCCAGCGCACCGATGGCGCCGCTTGCTAGATGTAGCGTTGCGCACCCTTGGGTTGCGGCCTGTTCCAGCGTTTTTGCGATCTTGGGATCGGCCAACGCGCCCAACGACACAGTGATCAGATCTGTTCCTTGGGCCAATATGTCCGGCCCGTGGCTTGCCAAGGCCGTATGCCCCGCGCAATCGATCATGATATCGATGTCGTTCGGCAGATCATTCACCGCCCCAACTTCCAGCGGTGCACCCGGCGTCACCCGTTCCGGTGTGAGCAACACGGCTCTGATCTCATGCCCCTGCGCTTGCAACGACGTCGAGACATAGCGCGCAATTGCGCCTCTTCCGATAAAACCAATCTTCATAAGGTAAATCTATGCCAAACCCATCAAAACGGAAATTGGAAAGCTGCTGATATTCAATTTTCCGATATCCAGTTGCAAGCATTCGTCTTGGATTGCCCGCGGTGGTGGCGTTTTCTGTTTGTAACCTGTTCGGAAGGCCCTAGACCGATGAAATACTCAAAACACGAAGCCAAAGACTATGCGCGCGAGAATATGACGGGTATTTGGGCAGCGGCGCTGACTCCGTTTGCCGATGATCTGTCCTTTGACGAAGCGGGGCTGCGCGCCAACATTCGTCACTGGATCGACGATCTGGACATACAGGGGCTGTTCATCGCCGGAAAACAGGGAGAATTCTGGGCCATGTCTTTGGACGAGCGCAAGAACAACATGACCATCGCAGCCGACGAATGCGCAGGCAAAGCCGGAACGATCATGTCCATTTCTGACCAGAACATAGACACAGCGTTGGAACTTGGCCGCCATGCACAGGAATGCGGTGCGGATTATGTCGTGGTGCACGCCCCGATGTTGAGTTTTTGTCAGGAACGCGGAGAGTTGTTGTATCAGTATTACAAACGCTTTTGTGACGAACTGGATATCGGTATCGCCATGTGGAGCCACCCTGACAGCGGTTATCTGATGCAACCAGAGGAATGTGCGCGCATCGCAGATTTGCCCAATATCATCGCGGTCAAATATTCTGTCCCGCGCGAGATGTATGTGCGTTTGACCCATATGGTCGGGGATAAAATCCACGTGTCGACCTCGGCCGAACACGAATGGCTGGACAATATTCTGGAATTGGATTGGAAGCTTTATCTGTGCTCGTCACCCCCTTACCAACTGCAAACGGCCAATGATCAACGGATGAACGAATACACGCGATTGGCGTTCGCAGGAAAGGCGGACGAGGCGCGCCGCGTTTTTGACAGCTTGAATCCGGTTCGAGATGCGATGAAACGTACAAAACCGGCCGGAAAGCCAACAGCATTTGGCAAATACTGGCAGGAACTGTTGGGGCAACGGGGTGGGCGCGTGCGTGCGCCTATGCTGGAGTTGAACGACGCGGAAAAGGAAATCATTAGAATTGGTTTTGAAGAATGCGGGCTGAAGTTGTGACGTCTCTGTTCTAATCTTGATATGAAGTATTCTGATATCTACATGCGGACAATTTCTTTGCGGTAATGAAGGATGTCGCCGAAGTTTTCAAAAAGGGGGAACAACCATGTCGAAGTTAAAAGCGTTCAACTTTCGGGCCTGGATTGATGAACATCGTCACCTGCTTAAACCGCCTGTGGGCAACAAGATGGTGTTTGAGGACTCCGATCTGATGGTCACGGTTGTGGGCGGCCCAAATAAGCGCACGGATTACCATGACGACCCGGTCGAGGAATTTTTCTATCAGCTCGAAGGCGATATGCTGTTGAAATTATACGACGGAGAGGACTTCTATGACGTTCCAATCCGCGAGGGCGAGATTTTCTTGCTGCCGCCTCATGTGCGCCATTCGCCGCAACGCCCACAAGAAGGGTCTGTTGGTCTGGTGATCGAACCCAAACGCCAAGAAGGTGAATTGGACGCGATTGAATGGTACTGTTTTGACTGCGGCACCAAGGTTTACCGCGCAGAAATGCAGCTTAAATCCATCGTGAAGGATCTACCGCCAGTCTATGAGAAATTTTATGCCTCTGAAGAGGCGCGCACCTGCCCGAAATGCAAGGCGTTGCATCCTGGCAAAGAACCCCCTGAAGGCTGGGTCAAACTGTAAACTGGATCAGACTGTAATCTGCGCCACAAGCTGATCACGTGTGATGTCGCTTGAGCGGCCCTCCAGAACGATCCGGCCATTATCGAGCACTTGATGCGGAATTTCGGGTCGAACTTATGTCCTATGGCGAAGGGCACGCAGACATGGCATAATGGGGATGGCACCAGTTCCCGCCGCCCGACTACCGCCCTGACGGGCTTTCCTTGGGGCTTAGTTTGCGGCGGTTGGCGACTTTGAAACGGTCTGCAGTGGCGTAATCCCGCATGGCGACGCCAGCGACGAAATCTCCGAAGACGGGCCCGTGTTTGAACAAATGTCCCGAGCATCCCCCGGCAAACAGAACGTTTTCATGTTCGGGGTGCCAATCCACAATGAAATGCGTGTCTGGTGTCAGGATCACTTGGTTGAACTTGGAATCCACCACCCGTTCCCCAACCAGACCGGGCAAGCGATGGCGAATATATTGGCGTGTTTTGGTAAGGGACGCTTTTTCGATCAGCCGTTCATCATTGTTAATGTCGATGGGCGTGTTTGGGATGACCACGGCTGCCTTAACGCCCGACCCTTCAGACGACGGGATGCCAAAGCTGCCTTGGCCGTGATCAATCCAGCAGGGCATATTTTCCATATCAAATTGGTCAGACCCATCCGGGGTCGAGGTATAAAGTACGTTGATCCCCATGATCGCTGATATGGGTTTGATCGTGCGGGGAAACATTTCTGACATCCACGCACCAGTGGCCATGACAATCACATCCGCCTCGATCCGCTTGCCATCCAGCATGGGCCGTTCCTGCGCATCTGTGGTGACCGTGCCGCGGATGACTGTGCCGCCTGCCTTTTTGAACAGATCGATAGTTGTGATGACGCAACGATGGGCCATCAAAAGCCCCGCTTCAGGTTCAAACAGCGCGTATTGGATTTCGTCTACTTTGAACTGAGGAAAGCGGGCGCGCACATCTGCCATGTCGAATTTGTAATACGGCACGCCGACCTTATCAAAGGTATCGGCTGTGGCGTCTTCCCAGTCACAATGGCCTTCTGTGGCCAAGATCAACGCCCCGCATTCATACATCAGGTTTTGACCGCTTTCGGCTTGCAGCTCCAACCAGCGGGCGCGGCTTTCGCGGGCCCAGCGGGTGTAAAACTCATCCCGGCCCGAGATCGCCCGGATCACACGGTTATAGTCCGTGGAGGCTGCGCGGGGGTGTCCCGGTTCCCACCGGTCAATCAATGTCACCTGCTCGCCACGCCGTTGCAGGTGAAGCGCCGTCATTGCCCCGGCAATTCCGCCGCCAACAACGACGCAGGAATATTGCACCATAGATCTAATTTTCCTTGTCAGATCACTGTTTTCGTGAATACTGTATACAGAATACGAATAAACACAAATAGATTCTCGTCAGGGAGAGGGCCGGGATGACAACAGACTTTAGTTTGCCGGAAGGCACGCACACAGTGGTTATGGGCATTGGGGATCCGAATGGGATTATGCGGGGAAAACGGTTTCCTGCAAGCCATTGGGACAGCATCGTCAACGGCGGGAATGCAATGTCGATTGCCACTTTTGCAATCGATATGACCTGCGATGTTTGGGACACGCCTTATGTCAACTTCGACAATGGCTATCCCGATATGCACGTCTTTCCGGCTTCAAAACCGGTGTCGATGCCTTGGGAACCGGGCGTTGCGATCTGCTTTGGCCGAGCCGAAGGGATGGACCACAAACCCGTGCCAATTGATCCACGCAATGCGCTGATCGCACAGGTCGCGCGTGCAAAGGCCATGGGATTGGAGGTTCAGGTTGGCTGTGAGTTGGAATTCTATCTGCTGGACCCAGAAACCAACAAACCCCGGGACGAAGGCATCAATGTCTATGGTCTGGACCGGGCCGCAGAATTGGAACATGTGCTGGGCCCCATTCGCCAGCAAATCAACGAATGTGGCATCCCGATTGAACAATCCAACCCGGAATATGCTGCCGGACAGGTCGAGGTGAACATTCGTTACGGTGAGGCGCTGCAATCGGCCGACAATGTGGTGATGTTCCGCAGTCTTGTCCGACAATTGGCCAATGCCCATGGATATCGCGCGACATTTATGCCCAAGCCGTTTTTTGAGGAATCCGGCAACGGGTTTCACACCCACTACAGTCTTTGGAAGGATGGCAAGAACGTCTTTTCCAATGGTGGCAAGCTCAGCGATATGGGCCGCCATTTTGTCGGTGGTGTGCAAAAACGTATGGCAGAGTCCGCGATCTGCGGATCACCTACGCCAAATGGATATCGTCGCCGTCAGCCCTATACATTCTGCCCGATCAATACGGCATGGGGTTTGGATAACCGCACGGTTGGTATTCGCATCATTGAAGGGTCGGACAGTGCTGTACGGGTTGAAAAGCGCGATGCAGGGGCGGATGCGAACCCGTATTACCTGCTTGCTGCGGATATTGCGGCCGGCTTGGACGGGATCGAACAAAGCCTTGAGCCAAGTGCGATGACAACTGGTAACGCCTATGAGGCCGAAGATGCCGACCCCATCCCAACAGACGCAACAACCGCTGTTGCCTTGGCGCGCGGGTCTGAATGGCTCAAAGACGTCATGGGTGCAGATGGCTACGAGATTTACTTGCAACAAGCCGAGCGTGAGCTGGAGTTCAACGCAGCGCAAGTGACCCCGGTTGAATTGCAACGCTATCTGACGAGCTTCTGATGCAGCTGGGACGCGTGACAGGAACTGTAACAGCCACCGCCAAGGCAGAACGCTTAACGGGCGCAAGCCTCTTGGTGGTGGACGTGATCGACGCCGCGGGCACTGTCCTGA
>CALHST010000084.1 GCA_938038825.1 uncultured Paracoccaceae bacterium
TGTCAGCCCATTCTCTTATGTCAAGAACGCGGATATAGCCGTTGCGCTTGTCCCGGATGATCCGGGGCAGGGCATCAGCCCATTGTTCCTGTTTCTCATGTCCGCCTACCATAAGCTTGTAGACACGACCCCAACCGGGTAATTCCCGAATCAAATATGGGCGGGCGATATGTGCGAGTAAATTACGGAGCATAGTGAAGTCTACCTGATGCGCTATGTGTGGTGTATGTTGGACGTGATAAAGCAGGGATGGCGTTGTGATAAAAAACATGATCGCAAAGCGCGGTACGGATTCGCGTTTTGCCCGGTTGTTCCAGCCAATGTTCAGTGGTCAGTTTTCGGGTCGTCACGCTGTTCGCACGCTTGTCATCTATGAACCCCGGCGTATTGCCTATTCTCAGGTTTACCCGTTTTTGACCAATGCCCGCGCGTTTGCTGCAGATGCCGATGTGGAATTCCGGCTGATCACTGTGGAACAGGCTTTGGCTGGCATTGATGCCATCTATGCAGACGCAACCCATGTCATTTTGCAGACGTGGCTGCTGGACGACGAGGCCCCAATTCTGCGGATTAGAGACCATATTGCGCAGCGGTTTAAGACGCCTCCGCGGCTGGTCTATATCGACAGCGCATCCAATTGCGATGTGCGGTTTGCGCGGTTCCTGCCCGAATTTGATCTGTACTACAAAAAGTCGCTTATGACGCCTTTGGACGGTTTCTTGGAGCCGCATAGGGGCCATGGCAACTTGCCCGACTTCTACGGGCCTTTGTTTGGCTATGATCTGGAGATGACCGACTGGCAAGTGCCGCCCGAGTATTTGCCGCGTTTGCGGATGTCGCCGAATTTTCTGACAGCGCCGGGTTTGGCAGATGGATTTCTGGGAACGGCGCCACCGCCCCAAGGGAGCGGTCGAGATATTGATCTGCACGCACGGCTCGGCGGTACGGGGGACGAAAACTGGTACGGCGCGATGCGCCGGGACGCACAGGCGCGTGTGGAACGGCTGACGCATGTGCGCTGTGCCAGCACAGGTCCGGGGGTGCCGCATAAGGTCTTCTTGAACGAATTGCGTCAGTCCAAAGTTTGCTTCAGCCCCTTTGGCTATGGGGAGCTGTGCTGGCGCGATATCGAAGCGTTTATGACAGGCGCTGTTCTGATCAAGCCGGACATGTCGCATTTGGTTACGGAACCCGATCTTTACCGGGATGATGAAACCTATGTCTCGATCCGATGGGATTTTGCGGACTTCGAAGACAAGCTGATGGCTTTGCTGGCGGATGAAGACAGGCGTGCCCGATTGGCGCAGACGGCTTGGGACGCCTGCCGGACGTATCTTAGGACTGCTGGTCCTGTCCGCAGTTATAGAGACATTTTTCATTCCTGATATCTGCTATTCTTCCGGGACAAACCGGGGTAGCGGATCCTGAATTTCGTGTAACACCTCTTGCAGACGCGCCTCAGCGGTTGCGTCACTTTCACCCGGCAGGATTTGAGTGGTCAGGCGCACCAATGCGCCATCCGTGCGCCCAGTGCGCAGCCCATCAATCATCAGCCAATACTTTGCAGCAAAATCCCACGCAATGCGGCGGTGCTTTTGCTGGAACCAGTAATAGACCATCATCCGGCTTTCGCCCTGTTGGATGATCGCACGGTTGATACGGAACGGTGTGTCCGACTCCATCTGCGCCGTAATGTCAGACCGTTCAAGCCAGGCAATTTCCCACCCGGACCCGGGCAGGCAGATTTCCGGGCTGTGTACGCCCCCTTTGCTTTGGTCATTGTACCACGCCATGAACAGTCCAACACCCACAGGGGCATCGGGTTTTGTCAGGCTGATTTGGTGATAATCATCGGCACCCAGATTTTCAGAAACGCTTGGGGACAACACTTGCCGTGGTCCTACCTGGCGCCATTCACCCAAGCTGCGTGGGAAAAGTACAAAACTGTCCCGGTCTTGTACAATTCCGCCGCGTTCCGGCACCATCTGCAGGGCGGCAACGCCAGCAAGGCCAAGCACTGTCGCCGTGATCAGCGCCATGGAGGGCTGTACCAGCTGGATGCGCATCATCTGTGCGCCCAAGCCTGTGGTATCAAGATCCAGTGCACTGGACAGGCTGGGACGGTCCCGGCGGAAGAACAGCAAGGCCCAGGCCAGCCCAAACAGAATGAAAATGCAGCTTAGAAAGATCACCCAGCCTTCGAAGAAATGCGTAAAGCCTTCCAGCCAAGCATCCCCGTAATACTGCACAATCACTCCGGCAACAGCGATCCGGACAGAGTTCATGACAATCGCAATCGGAACGGCTGCCAGCAGCAATGTGATCTTGTGCCAGACAGGCCCGCGATACAGCATCGCAAAGATGTAAGAGAAGCTCATGATCGGGAACATATAACGCAGCCCGGAACAGGCTTCGGCGACATGCAGTTTGAGAACACCCAGATCGATGATGTTCCCGTCCAGAAAAACCGGAACATCCATGAGACGCAAGAACCAGACGCCCAGCTCTGAGGAGACAAATTGCAGGCTTGTGGTTGTTTTGTAGTAAATGATGCCGGGCAGCGGCAGCATATAGACCAAGTGCACGATACCGTGCCAGAAATGCTTGCCCGTGCCCCAGCCAAAGCTGATCAACAGCAGTCCGCCAATCCACAAGATAAGCCCATAAGCTGAAATATCTGCAATGCCGGCAAGGCTGCCCAAGGCGCCCAAAATAAGCCCAAGGATCAAAATAACCAGACCCGGCCAACGGTTGGCCTTCGGGCCCGGCTCTGGTGGGTAGTCGCGCATTTGTTTGAACAGAAGAAACGCGGACAGAACAGGAATGAGCGGGCCATGGCTGTATTCCGGCAGTTGCCAGGCCACAAGCAGTGCGTTGATCCCATCCTGAAAGAAGATCCCGGCACTGATCAGGGCGATCAAAAGCCAAAACAGGCCCCAGGTGAAAAACTCGGACACACCTGAGCCCGAATGAGCATCGTTCCGAGATTTAACAGCCAACATGTACCTAACTCCTGCTCAGAAAATTGATGATCATAATACCATGGATCACATGCCAGATTTTAGCGCGTCTGGCCACTATGACATCACTATGGAACGTGAATTTGATCAATCTGCGGTGATATTCGGGCACCAAAGGTGGATCTCACCTGCTATTTTGCACGGTTGAGAACCAATCCTGTGTTGATGTGCTTTTATCTGCGAGATGTGATGTATTGGGTCAGGACGTGAATCAGACTCATATGGATGTCTTCAACAACACCGTAATTGTCTTCTTTGACATGGATGACATGGTTGGCCGTCTCACCCAAACGCCCACCGGAAAAGCCGACAAAGGCGATGGTCGGAACACCTGCCGCATTGGCGACCTTGCATGCGCGCACCACATTTTCAGAATTCCCGGATGACGACACCAACAGGACCGCATCCCGTTCAGTCAGATAGTATTTGAGAGGCTCAGAATACACATCATCATAGGAGATATCATTGCCAAGCGCTGTCAAAAGCGGCCCATTTGCCGTCAAAGCAACTGCGCGCAATGGCTTGTGCCCCTCGGCATAGGTGCCTTTTGAGATGTCGCACACAGCATGGTCTGCAATTGACGCCGATCCGCCATTCCCCGCAACCCACAGCGTGCCGCCGGCCTCGGTCACTTGGTCAAGCACAGCCAGAATATCGGTCATGGCTGACGTATCGAAGGTCTGCACAGCGCGTGCAAAATTGTCATAATAATTAGACACAAAATCACGAAAATCGACGGTCATGAGGGAAATCCTTACGGGGTTTCAAAAAGCTGACGTGTCTTTGTCTGACGCATGTGCGGCTTGTCAATGTTTGGCTTTGGAAACGGAGTGTTTGCCGTTCAGGCGTGTTTTACGTATCGCATTTACTCTGATATGCGCCCTCCTTGCTCTGACAGGATCGACGCAATATAGGAGCGTAACGTTATCAAATGACCCAGAGCAGGCCCTTAATATGATCCATTACATGACCATTCAAGGTGTGGGGGATGCCTGGGTTGGCAATGAATTACGTGTGGTTGGGGGGCATGATATTCCGGTGCGCCTGCACGCGCTGCGCGCCCCACAGAAGACATTCTTTAAATCAGACGACATTACAGCCTTGGCCGAGGCCACAGACACGCTCTATCCAATTGCAAAACGTGCCATCGTATTGGCGGTGGCTGCCGCGCCACTGCGATTTGGTGCCCGTTTCTGGGGCGCATTGGGTCAGGCTTTGTTTGGCCCACGCGAAAGTCTTCGGATACGATTGCTGGGGCTGTGGCATCTTGGGGTTGCCTGCCATTGGGCCCATAAGGTGCGGGATCAGGACGTGTCGCATATCCATTCGCAATGGGCCCATGCGGGGGCCAGTGTGGCTATGTATGGGGCGCATCTTCTGGGGCGCTCTTTCAGCTTTACAGGGCATGCTGCGGATCTGTTCCGGGAACGGGCTGCACTGCGGGCCAAGATCAAGGCGGCTGATTTCATCGTCTGTATTTCGGAATTCCACCGAGAGTTCTATCTTTCCGAAGGCGCAGATCCGGACAAACTTTTTGTGGTCTATTGTGGGATTGATACCACACATTTCACACCCGTACGACGCACCCGTCCCAAAGGCGCACCGGTCCGTATTCTGTCATCCGGGCGTTTGGTCGAGAAGAAAGGCTTTGATGTTCTGATCCGGGCCTTGGGTCTTCTCAAAAGCCAAGGCCGCCCGTTCGAAGCCGTGATCGCAGGGTCTGGGCCGTTAGAGGCCGAGTTGCGGGATCAGATCCGGGCTGCGGGTCTGGAAGACGAGATTACGCTGACGGGTGAGGCTCTAAAGCAGGAAGATATCCCAACATTTATGGCGTCGGGGGATCTTTATACCCTGCCATGCCAACGTGCTGCGGATGGGGATGTTGATGGGCTGCCGCAGATGCTGATGGAAGCGATGGCGTGCGGTTTGCCTGCTGTGTCAACAGATCTTGTGGGGATCCCTGATTTGATCCTTGATGGCGAAACCGGGCTTTTGGTGCCGCCACAAGCCGCAGAACCCCTGGCAGCGGCATTGGCGCGCTTGGATGATGATGAAACGCTTGCAAGCTCCCTTGCGGCGTCAGGCCGACGACATGTTTTGGACAAATTTGATTTGCAGATATGTCTGGAACCACTTTTAGCACGATATAAAGATAAGCTGGAGTTACCAAAGTGATTATTACCCAGACCCCATACCGCGTCAGCTTTGCTGGCGGCGGCACGGATTTGCCCGCATTTTATGAACATGAATATGGGGCTGTTCTGTCCATGGGGGTCTCCCAGCACATGTATGTGACCGTGTCCCCCCGGTTCGAAAAAACCACCCGGATGGCCTATACCCGCGTTGAGATCGCGGATGGGATCGACCAGTTGGATCACACCATTGCGCGCGAAGCGCTGCGCATGACGGATCTTGGTAAATACCTTGAGATCACGACAGTCGGTGATGTTCCGGCAGGAACAGGTATGGGATCATCGTCCTCTTTGGCTGTGGGTCTGTTGAATGCGCTTTATGCCTATAAGGGGCAGGTGACGTCCCCGGGGATGCTGGCGGAAAAAGCCTGTGAGATCGAAATTGATATTCTGGGCAAGCCAATTGGACGTCAGGATCAATATGCAGCCGCTTATGGTGGTGTGAATTACATCAAGTTCAACCCGGACCATACAGTCGATGTAGAGCCTGTTCCCTGTGATCCGGCCTTTTTGGACAGTCTCGAGAAGCATGTTTTGTTGCTGTACACGGATCAAAGCCGTGATGCAGATACGATCCTGAAGAAGCAATCCGAAGGGTCTGCTGATAAGATGAGCGTTCTGCGCGAAATGCGCGACCTTGCCGGAGAGCTGCGCACCACAATGGGTGGCAAAGGTGATCTGGAAGATTTCGGACGCATTCTGCACGAAGGCTGGTTGCTGAAACGCTCTTTGGGATTTGGTATCACCAATGCGGGCGTGGACGAATGGTATAACGTCGCGCGCGCCAATGGTGCGATGGGTGGCAAACTTCTGGGTGCCGGAGGCGGGGGCTTCCTGTTGGTTATGGCCCCACCAGAGCGTCACGATGCCATCCGGGCGGCCTGTGGGCACCCGCGCGAATTGCCCTTCCGCATTGACCGGCGCGGCAGCCGGGTGATCTTTATCTCTGACCGCTACGCATTTTAAGGATGAGACCAGATGAAAATTCTGATCACAGGTGGTGCAGGCTTTATCGGCTCGCACACCGCTGACGCGCTATTGGCCCAAGGCCACCAAGTGCGGGTGTTGGATATCTTGCAACAACCCGTCCATCGGGGTGGCGAGAAACCCGCCTATTTAGACCCTGAAATCGAGTTCATGATCGGGGATGTCCGCGACGAGGCTGCATTGTTGGCGGCGATGCGCGGTGTGGATGCGGTCTATCATCTCGCAGCCTTTCAGGATTACCTGCCCGAGTTTTCGCGTTTCTTCTCGACCAATGTGACCTCGACCGCGCTGATCTATGAATTGATCGTGCGGGAAAAGCTGCCCATTCAAAAGGTGATCGTGGCCTCCAGTCAGGCCTGTCTGGGCGAAGGGCTGTATCTGGACGCCAACGGCACCCGTGTGTTGCCTGGCCTGCGCCGGGATGACGATCTGCGTGCAGGAACCTGGGCCATCCAGCCCACAGGCACACAAGTTGGACCACTGCAGTATCAACCCACGGACGAGACGGTCGCCAATCCGATGAATTGCTATGGCACGTCCAAGATTGCCGAGGAAAATGTGGCTCTAAACTTGGGTCGGATGTATGATATTCCGTCTGTGGCGATGCGCTATTCGATTGTGCAGGGCCCGCGCCAGAGTCTGTATAACGCTTATTCCGGGGCGTGTCGGATCTTTTCCCTGTCTTTCCACGTGGGCCGTGCGCCGGTGATCTATGAAGATGGCAATCAGGTGCGCGACTTCGTCAATTATCTGGATGTGGTGGATGCCAATCTGAAAGTGCTGGAAGATGATCGCGCCAATTACGAGATGTTCAATGTGGGGGGCGACAAGGCCATCACAGTGGGCGAATTTGCCCAAACAGTGGGACAGGTCTTTGGCCATAACGACTTTGAACCCAAGGCGTCGGGCAAATACCGCTTTGGGGACACGCGCCACATTCTGTCGGATGTGACCAAGTTAAAAGCCCTGGGCTGGAAACCCACGCGCAGCACGTATGACTCGGTGACGGCCTATCGCAATTGGATGGAAACGGCGGCCCCTGCAGAAGATATCCTGGAACAATCCGACAAGATGATGGCCGCCCTTGGTGTGGTTCGGGCTGTTGACGGATGAGCACCAAGGCCCTGCTTTTGGCAGGGGGGCTTGGCACCCGGTTGCGCCCCCTGACCGAGACAACCCCTAAATGCCTTATCCCTGTGGGTGGGCGTCCGATCCTGGATTATTGGGTGGATGCGTTAGAGCGCGCCCACATCACCGAGGCGTTGTTGAACACACACCATCTGCCAGACCCTGTGCGCAGCTATATGGCTGGGGTCAATCAAACGGGGCGTGTGATGTTGCACGAAGCCTATGAACCCACCTTGTTAGGCTCTGCTGGTACGGTCACGGCCAATCGTGACTTTGCAGACGGGGCCGATGCGATTGTGGTGATCTATGCAGACAATCTGTCAGACATGGATCTGGGGGCGCTGGTGGCGGCCCATCATGCGCATTCAGACCCGATGACCATGGCGCTGTTTCACACGCCCTATCCGGAAAAATGCGGCATTGCGGCGCTGGATGGTGACGGGCGCATTACTGAATTTGTCGAAAAACCCGAAATGCCCAAAAGCGATTTGGCCAATGCCGGAATTTATGTGCTGGACGCTGATGCCTGGCGCGAGATCGCGGATATGGGGGCCTTTGACTTTGGATTTGATGTCATTCCCAAATTCGTGGGCCGCATGCAGGGATTTACCCACCAGGGTTATCATCGCGACATCGGCACCCATGACAGCCTTGCCCAAGCCAATACGGATGTGGTGGGGCTGTTTTCATGACACCAGCCGCCTTTTTAGACCGTGATGGCACCATCATTGAACTGGTGCATCACCTGAATGATCCTGCGGATGTGCGTCTGATCCCCGGCGCAGCAGAGGCGATTGCACAGCTGCGCGCCGCAGGTTGGCCCGTGGTGATCATCACCAATCAATCTGTGATCGGGCGGGGTAAGTTGACCGAAGCGGGGCTCGAGGACGTGCATGCCGAGATGAACCGCCAATTGGCGCAGCAGGGGGCCCAGATTGATGGGATCTACTTCTGCCCATTGGCCCCGACCATCAAGGATTCTACTGTGATTGAAGACCCGATGCGCAAACCCGGTCCGGGAATGTTGCTGCAGGCCGCATCCGAGATGGCGCTGGATCTGCCCAGGTCATGGATGGTCGGAGACACAGTGTCTGACATGCTGGCGGGGCAGAATGCGGGTTGCGCCACGATTTTGGTACAGACGGGCTATGGTGCGTCTTATGCGCATGATAAAGGCGCAGTCACATATGAGGTCGCAGATCTAAGCGCTGCGGCAAAGATTATTCTGAACGAGGAACAGTCATGAAAATTCTGATCACCGGTGGTGCAGGTTATGTCGGCAGCGCCTGTCTGCGCTATGTGGCCGAACAAGGCCATGAGGTCATGGCTTATGACAATTTGGTCATGGGCCACGAAGAGGCGGTTGATGGTCATGCCTTTGTCAAAGGGGACATTGCAGACACGGATTTGCTGACCAAAACACTGAAAGATTTTGGCGCAGATGCGGTGATGCATTTCGCGGCTGCGACCTATGTGGGCGAAAGCGTCGAGAACCCCGAATACCATTATCGCAACAATGTGGGTGGGACCTTAAGCCTGCTGAATGCGATGCGCGCCGCTGATGTGAACCGGATGCTGTTTTCCTCGACCTGTGCGACCTATGGCATGACCCAATCTGAAACGATGTCCGAAGCCACACCGCAGGATCCGTTTTCGCCCTATGCCCGCACGAAGCTGGCTGTGGAATGGATGATCCGTGATTTTGCAGAGGCCTATGGTATGGGCTTTACCTTGCTGCGCTACTTCAATGCGTCTGGTGCAGATGCGGATGGCCGTCACGGCGAAGATCACCGCCCCGAAAACCATCTGATCCCCTTGGTGCTCGAAGTGCCGTTGGGCAAGCGCGACAAGATCATGGTCTTTGGCCAGGATTACCCAACACCGGATGGCACCTGTATCCGGGACTATGTGCATACGCGCGATCTGGCCTCAGCCCATTTGCTGGCGATTGAGGCCACCAAAGAAGGCACAGCCGAGGTCTTCAACATTGGCACCGGCAATGGCCAATCCGTGATGGAAATCATCGAAGCCTGTGAAAAGGTCACGGGCCAAAGCATCGCACGCGACATCACAGAGCGTCGCCCCGGTGACCCGCCACGTCTGGTGGCCGAACCGACCAAGCTGAAGACACAGCTTGGCTGGGAACCACAATACAGCAATATCGAAGACACCATCGCCACAGCCTGGGCGTGGCATCAGGCGCATCCTAACGGGTATACGCAGTAAGGTGCCCAATTTTTGGTCCGTGAAAAGAGGTCCCTATGACACAGTCATCTGACGTTGAGGTGCTTAGCAAACCCGATACTATGGGGACGGTGCTGGCACAGCATTACTCTGACTATCCTTTGTGTGACATGCCAAAGGTGGCGATGCGTATTTTGGGGCGACGTTGGCAGCGCCGCCCGGATGTCTTTTACGTCGAAGCCCGAACACGTCAGGGTGCGTATATGGGGTTTTTGTTTGGCCACACATTGGGAGAAGCTCCTTGGAAAGGCTTGATGTCCGATCCAGTCTGGATGGCGCCCTGTGCCGCTATGCCGATCCTGTCGCGCGCGCTTAGAAAACGGCGATCCGGTGCAGAGTCTGGGCCCGAGGCAACTGCGTCAATGCCAACCGAACCGGCTCCCATGTTGGACTTACCTCCTATGCCGCCTGATCTTTTGCAATCGGGGTCTTATCTCAAGATGGAATATATGGAGGTCGAGCCGGAATTCCGTGGCATGCGTGTTGCGCATCATCTGTATATGGGGATGGAAAAACAGGCCCGTCTTGCGGGGGTGCGTATGCTGTCATCGCGCATTGCTGTGCATAATGTCGCGTCGGTCAAGGCGTTACACCGCGCGGGGTATACGGTTTATGTCCGCAGCCCCTCCGAGTTACGTTCTGCGAAGATGCTGGATGAAACAGAGGCCGTATGACCGGACTGCGCGATCAAGCGATTTTATGGAGTGCACGTTTGGCACTGCCCAGGCTGTTTTCTGCTGCGCCGGGGCAGGGTCTGACGACGCTGTTGTTCCATGACTTTTGTTTTGGAGATGAAAGTTGGGACCACGCGCGCGAACGGCTGCGCCTCCAACTCGATTTCCTGACGCGCCGCTTTACCCCTATAGATCTGGAAACCGCAGTTGCGGATCACTCTGGGGGGCGCAACAGCGCGCCGCGCGTGCTGGTCACAATTGATGATGCCAAACGCGATATCCTGAAGGTGGTGGATGTGTTTGACGCATTTGCCGTGCCGGTTGCGCAGTTTGTCTGCGCTGGCTGGAGCGAACGTGCTCAGAAGGGCATCAATCCCGATACACAGACCCTATGTTTGGTCTCTTGGTTGCGGTTTTATGATGGCCCGCGCGACACGGTGCAGGTTGGTGCGCAGGATTTTGTGCTGGATCACGACGGCAACACGGCGCTGATTGATGCGGTGATTGCGGCGCCACCCGAAGACAGTGCCGCGCTGGCAGAACGCGAACAGGTGACGCGGGATGTGATGCGCAACGGCATTATCTGCGATTGGGATGAATTGCGTGACTTGCAGGCCGGGGGAATGACCATCGGGGCCCATTCAGTGTCTCATACCCGCATTGCCCAACACTCCCCGCAGCGCCAGGCCTTTGAGATTGCCGCCTCGCAGGCGTGTGTGGCTGGCGAGCTGGGGGCTTGCCCGTGGTTCGCCTATCCCTATGGCACGCCGGACAGTCATAACGCACAGACCCGTGCCATTTTGCGCGACCATGCCTTTGATGCCGGGTTTACCACATATCCTGCAGTGCTGCGTGCGGATTCAGATCCGCTGGCCTTGCCCCGGATCGCACTGCCGGATGCACCCATGGATCAGGCAATCTTTGAAGCCCGGGTTTTGGGCGGTGGGGTCCCGTTGGCCCGTATGAAGGAATGGGTGTCATGAACATCGGGTCTTTGCAGGACATCACGATCCATACTGATCCCGGTGATGTGCCGGATTTGGCACCACTATGGGCGCGCGCCCGGGCGCAGGCGCTGTATCACAGCACGCCACTAGAGGATTTTCTGGCAGACAGTGCAGAGCGTGCCTGCCTTGTTACAGCGACAGGATCTTCTGGAGGCCCCCTGGTTTTGCCGTTCCTGCGCGAACAGTCGGATCAGAAGTTCACCGTAGGAGAGCGCCGCTTGGGGGCTGTCAGGGCACAAGCG
Organism: uncultured Paracoccaceae bacterium; assembly: GCA_938038825.1. GTDB lineage: Bacteria > Pseudomonadota > Alphaproteobacteria > Rhodobacterales > Rhodobacteraceae > Aliishimia. The sequence goes on from CALHST010000084.1 coordinate 11,495, forward strand.
TTGCGGCTTGCCAACCCATGGTTGGCGCAAGGGCATAACCCACAGGATATCGCCGCGTTGCTGCGTCATGTTCTGGTGTCGGAACATGCCGATTTGCTTGTGCTGGGGGAAATCCCCGAGGCCTCTGTCTTGCGTGCTGCGCTTGATCACTTGCACTGGCCTGCGCGTGGCCATGCGGTGGGCCGCAAGGAAAGCCTGCGCTGGTTGATTGCGCTGCCAGATAGCTTTGATGCCTATATGGCTGAACTTAGCAAAGGCACACGCCAGTCGATCCGTCGCAAAATGCGCAAGTTAGACAAAGATTTCGACGTGACGCTTGAAATTTTTTCGGATCCCGGTGGGCTGGAGCGGTTCCTGCAAGAGGGAGAGACGATCAGCCGCCTGACATATCAATGGCATGTCGGCCAGCGTCTGGTGAATGATACCGCGACCCAGACCCGTTATGCAGCTTTGGCCGCAGAGGGACGGTTGCGCTGTTACTTGATGTCGCTGGACGGTGTTCCGCGGGCTTTCTTGCGGGGCACTTTGGATGGCACGACCTATCACTACGAAACACCGGGCTTTGACCCGGCATTTGGGCGCACCTCAATTGGTAACATCATTTTGATGGAGGCCATTCGGGACCTGATCGAGACCAGCGATGCGGCTGTGTTTGATTTTGGCACCGGTGGCGACAATGTTGGGTACAAATCCACGTTTGGCACGCAGCATATTCTTTGCAATTCCTACAATGTGCTGTCCCTAAAGCGCCCACGCAGCCTTGCGATCTGGGGCGTGGGTGGT
>CALHST010000085.1 GCA_938038825.1 uncultured Paracoccaceae bacterium
CCCAAACGCACGGCCAGCCAGCACGCCAGAAGAATGCCAAGCGGCTTTCCGATCACCAAACCAAGGATCACCCCCAGATTGACAGGTGACGCAATCGAAAACCCGCCGCCACTCAGAACAATACCGGTGTTGAAAAACGCAAAGAGCGGCAGGATCAGGAAGTTGCTCCATCCCTCAAGCTTGTGCTGAAGATGGTAGCCGGGTTCCCGCAGACGTTCGACAGCATTTTGCAAAATGCGCAACGGTTCCCCGCCCAGTTCCGATCCCTTTTGCGCACTCAAGATTGCGGCTGTTTGAGCGGCAACACCTGCGACATTGCCGGACTTTCGTGATGGGATCATCACGGCTGTCAAGACCCCTGCCAAAGTCGCATGCAAACCACTCTCATGTACGGCGAACCATAACAGCAATCCCAACAGCAAATATGGCGTGCGCGAATAGATCCGGCTGCGGTTTAGCAATAGCATTACGGCAAGCACGGCCAGCGCCCAAAGAGCAGGCTCAACGTGAAATCCATGTCCATAAAAGACCGCGATCACAAGAATTGCGCCAAGGTCATCTGCGATCGCGAGAGCGGAAACGAACACCTTTAACGGCAAGGGGACACGCGGCCCAAGAAGTGCAATGATACCCAAGGTAAAAGCGATATCGGTCGCCATAGGTACGCCCCAACCACCCGCAGAATCTAATCCCGCGTTGAACACCAAATAGATCACGACGGGCGCCAATATCCCACCGACAGCACCGACAATTGGCAAAATCGCTTTCGATAGAGATGACAGCTCTCCATCGTTAACTTCACGCTTTATCTCGATACCAACGATCAGGAAGAAAATGGCCATCAGCCCATCGTTCACCCAGGTTTGAAGTGACAACGAGAAGCCCGTATCGCCAACCGAGATTCCAATTTCAGTGTCTCGCAAGCGCTCATAGACGTCGTGGAATCCGACATTCACAAACATGAGTGCAGCGATTGTCGCCAAAATCAGGACCAGACCTGCCGAGGCAGCCCAGTGAAAGAAGTGTTCGCTGGCACTTCTCAACCTAACACCCAACGGACGCTCGACTTCTTCTATGATGGAGAGTTCATCCCACGCGCCGACATAATGTGCCCCGTTGATGAACAGCGCTGGTGTTTCTTGCACATCAGCTGCCTGTGCAGCGCGATAGTCTTTTTCTAAATGCGCTGTGACCTCATCCGATCGCATATCCCGCGACAGCTTTTCAGCATCAAGTTGCAAATCCTGTGCAAGCGCATCGAGACCCGACTGAGGCATGTCAGGATCAACAGCAAATAAGGCGGAATGCGCATCCCAAAATTTGCCCTGCAAACCCGCAGCTAAGGCAAAGCGCGCGGCTGTGTCTGCAGCCGCCCCTCGTTCTGGGATAGGGCATTGGCGATAAACAAATACTGCTTGCGATGCCAAGGTCTCGGACAGGCGCAAATCAAGGTTTTGCGCGTTGCGTGTATGCGGACAGGTGTAATCCCCATACATTACCAGCACGGCTTCACTGCTGATGTCTCCGGACACGTAATCACGGTCCGGATCAAGCGGGCTTAGGCCTGGAAGAGACATGTCAAAGGATCAATCGGGCTTTGCGTACTTGTCTAAAAATTCGAGGATCAAGACCTGCTCTTCCGGAGTGGCCCCTGCGTTCGGGAACATGCTGGCGGTGATGCTGCGCCATTGTTTCTTTGTGTGCGCCGCCGGATCCTGTGGAACATGACACAGGGTGCATTTTTCGTAGAAGATCTTTTCGCCGGGATCCATTTCTGCTGTGAAAGTCTCTTGAAGATTATCGACACGATCCAAGCCAAAAGTCGCAAGATCAAGTTTCACTGGATCTGCAGAAATCTGCGGAGGGTCATATGCCATGTTCGGACCGTCGACATCCGTAGCTTTGCGTAATTTTGCAAGGCAGGTGTTTGCGGTTGTCGCTTGGCTTAGCCCACTTGCGCGACGACTTGATGTCAAAACGTTGATAGCGCCAGAGTTACAGCGCCCTTTGCTATCAAACGAAATCCAAGCGCCCTCATACAGGGACACAACACCGCCCATAATGTCGTCAGATACTTTCGCGCCAACAATGACCGCACCCCGGTTGTTGTACAACTCAACCAGATCCCCGTCTTCGATCCCACGTTCGAACGCGTCATCTGTGTTGATCAAAAGGAATTCACGATCTTGAACATTCAACTCATGGCGCAGATCTGACTGTGCAAACTGCGAGTGAATGCGGTTGTAGGGATGTGGGCTGACAACATGAAGATCATCTGGTTCTGCATTGCCAAGATATTCTTCTGGCTCAAGCCACATCGGCATTGGCGGGCAATCATCAATGTTCATATCCGCAATGGTTTGAGAGAAAATCTCAACTTTCCCGGAAGGCGTCGCCAATGGATTTTTCTCGGGATCTGCACGGAAATCACCATGACGCACCCATTCAAATTCTTCTTGCGGCTGGGGCACACGGGCCACCCCAGTTTCCCAGAACTCATCAAAGTCCATGTGCTCGGACGCAGTGGATTTATCGTATGAGTCTTCAATGATCTCCATGCGATCAAAGCCACCTGTGAACTGATCTTCAACGTTGAACATTGCCGCCAATCGGCGGAAAATCTCAAAGTCGTCGAGGCTTTCGCCGACCGGTTTGATGATCTTACGCATCGCATACACTTTATCTTTGGAATACGTACCACCCGAGCTAATCTCGTCTCTCTCGACTGTAGACGTGGCTGGCAAAACAATGTCTGAGAACCGTGCTGACGCGGTCCACCATGGGTCCTGACACACAACTGTTTTGACCTTTTGCATCGCGCGTAGCAATTCGTTGGTATCTTGCTGGTGCGAACCAAAATTATTGCCCGAGTTATAGATCATGTGCACGTCTGGGAAGTTGAACGTGCCACCATTGCGCGTGAACTCT
>CALHST010000086.1 GCA_938038825.1 uncultured Paracoccaceae bacterium
GCACTCGCCCATCTAACTCAGCAATACGCAGCCGAATTGGGCCAACATAAAGTGCGCGTAAACGCCATTGCCCCCGGACCTGTGCGCACGAAACTGGCCATGGCTGTGCACACGCAAGACATCATTGATGCCTATCACGACGCCATCCCCCTGAACCGTTATGGAACCGAAGCGGAACTGGCCAATGCGATCTGCTTTTTGCTGTCGGACGAGGCCAGCTATATCACCGGGCAGGTTTTGGCCGTGGACGGAGGTTTTGAATCGACTGGGATCGGATTGCCATCACTGCGCGCAGATTAATCCGCGAACAGATATTCCGTTTGTGCAATCTGGCGGGCTTTGTCCGGCTCAATATTCAGGAACTGCGCCAAAGGTTGCACGTTCTGCTCTGGTGTCGCGGTTTCGCTGAACACCGAAAGATGGTCGAACCCCGCATCCCGAATGCGGTCTGTTTCATGTTCAATATCGCGCCGGATCGTTGGCAGCAGACGGTCAAACGTTTCCTGCCGCGTTTGATCTCCCGCAAGACCAACCCGCATCGCATGCCCCACCAGATAATCATCTGAGTAGTTACACTGAACCTCCAGAAACTTGGTGGTGGACCGGTCCGCAGCAAAGTCTTCCAGCAATTCCATGCTTGTCGGATCCATGCAAACCACCAGCCGATCCGTTTCAAAGTAATCGAACAGCATCCGCATCAAAGCGCGCCGATGGCGGTGCCGCTTGGCCATGGTCTTTTGGATCCCCCCCAAATCAGGGAGCGCCGCAGTCTCTTCGTTAAACAGATATTCGATCACAGGCGTATTGGTGAATTGTGAAATCCGGTCGCACAAACGTTTGGCCACGTGCCACTTTTTGCAAATGATGACCATCAGCTCGCGCTCGCGCCCTAATGTGCTTTCGGTTTCCCAGAAACGCGGGGCAAATCGGCGTCCTTCCCGTCCCCGTTCCGTCAGGAACTTATACAGATTGCGCCCTTCATCTGAAATCTTGAATTCAATGCCCTTGGCGGCATACAACAAACCCAACCGGCGTTTCAGCTGATCTGCCTCGGAACTGATCTTGCGCGCGAACAGATAGTTCTGTCCCAACAACAGATCGTAGTGGTCATTGTGAAACGTCACCGGCATTCCATAATCGGTGAACATCAGAAACGTCAGCGCGCGCGATTCAATCTCTTTTCCCGGCACCAAATGGCGCACCAATGTCTGAAAAAACGTCTCGTCCGGGATCCATGTCGATTTGAAAAACCGTACGATATCCGGGCGTTTTCGCGCGAACTTCAGCAGCTCTTCCACAGTGCGTCGTCGCAAGCACCACCATTGGCTGCCAATCATCATTTGCAAATCCGACGGGATCTTGCGCGTCAATCCCAGCCGCTTTTGCAGCTTGAACATCCCATAGAACAGCGCCTTCTGGGTCCGTTCGTTGAACCAATGACGATAGATCAAGCGTTCTTCGCGCCAACCCGTTTTGATCCAATAACTGTCAAAATAATCGAAACTCTCGATAAAGTCGCAATCATTGTCGTCCAAATACTGATGCGTGTATTCGGCGGTTTTGATCGCCATGCAATCACCTGACAGCATGTAAAAATGTGTCGCCCTGGGAAAGGACTGGATCGCAGTTTCCAGCGCGTTAATCGTGGCCTGAACCAGGCTCCACTCCCCCCAACCGCACCGCACACGCCGATGTGCAAACGCGACAGATGCGTTATCTTTCAAGGCATTACGAACATCCAGGTAATCATCGCGCGCAGCCGACGCATCAAAGTGGATCACCATGAAATCACCGGCCGCAGTCAAACGTTCCGCTTGCTTAATAATTGCAACGGGGTCCTTGTGGCACAGCAGAATATACGCGATTTTCGCCATGGTTTTTGTGCTTTGACTGCTCAGTTACACCGCAATTGTAGTGTCTTAGTCATGAATGACGATTGAATAAACAACATTTCTTTGCTTTTTTCTGGCACAGCGAAACTGTGCCGATAAAGAAGGCACAGTCGATTTTAGGATGTACGATATGGGATTTCCCGGTGTCTGGATGACACAAAGCGAAAGTATGGTGTACCGCGTTGTACCCAAATGCGCATGTTCAACCATTGGTCAGATCATGTATTACTCGGACCATGGAACGTTTTTTGACGGCGATATCCATGATGCCAAAGAAGGCCTGCACAAGTGGGCCTTGGAAGACAGCCATGCGCCCATTACGGAAAATGTGCAGGAGCACAAATCCTTTGCGTTCACCTGCGTGCGCAATCCCTATACGCGGATTCTAAGCTCGTTTTTTGACAAGATTTGCGGCATCCAACGGAATGGAAAGCGCTATCGTGGGAACCTTGTTCCCTTGTTGGTCCAGAAATACGGGATCGAAGTGGGCGGGGATGACGGCAAGGACGATTTTGATCAGATCAAGAGTTTTCGTCGATTTTTGCTGTTCGCCCGAGACACCATTCGGTGGCGCAAACCGATGGACCCCGATATTCACTGGTCTGCGATGTCGGGCCATGTGTCGACCTTCATCATAAACGGTGGACGCTATGATAAGATCTTTTGGACAGAAGCGTTTAACGACGGAATGGAATCCGTTCTTGGCGCAACCAAAACACCGAAACCGGTGACCCTGTCCGACATTCCACGGTTCAACGAATCCGAAGGCCACGGCCCCAAGCGCGCGCACCCGGTGGAAGACTATTTTGACGATCTGTCAATGCATCTGGTCTACGAAATCTACAAACGCGATTTCGAGCTGTTCAAATACGATTTTCTGGATCCATCCAACAAGATGCCGATCGCAGAAATTGATCTGGATGAGGTTCACGCAAAACTAGGGGATTAATCCGTCCCCAATTGGCGTCAAACGAATACCCCCGGTTAGGGGGCCCGCGCCACGCGCAAAGACATGTAATATCCGCGCCCTAACACACCAACCGGTTTTCACGAGTCAATCGGGGGATTCCCTGCTGAAGCAGGAACAATTGAACGTTAAAGTGGGTGCGTCAGGGCGCGGTGTCTGCTCGGCTTACGAGTTACGATAAATGGCTTGCTGCTCAGAATTCATGTTCGACACGCTTTCAACCAATGCCACGATACGCGACATGATTTGCTCGTCCTGCACATTTGAAATCGCGTTCAGGACTTTTTTGCCGACAACATCGTCGTTTTCAGAATCAACACTGTCCAAACCATCGAAGAAATACGAGATTGGCACAGACAGAACCTTGGCCAGCTCATACAAACGGCTTGCGGATACACGGTTCGATCCGATTTCGTATTTTTGGATCTGCTGGAACGACAAATTCAATTGGTTTGCTACATCTGTTTGGGACAGACGGCGCATACGCCGTACCTGTTTAATTTTCTTGCCAACATGGACATCTACTGGATGACTCATAACTCACTACCTTTTTGTTAACTTACACCTATATCGGGAAAGGCAGCGATTCTCGCAATTGTTCAACTTTGAACGAAATTCAATCAAAAGTTCTCAATCAATGTATGATTTATCATACATTCCTTAAAAATCCTTATTTTTCATACAGTAATGCCATTCCCTACAAGCGGGAATACGCTTATTTGGCGAAATCGTGAGTGTGACACTACCCATTTTGGCCCGAAATAGTCTGTGCCACGCGCGCACCAATCGCAGCACTTCCTTTGATAGAAGGATGGATTCGGTCCAAAGAATGGAAGCTTAGGTCCCCAAACGGCACCAAGTCACGGTTCGAAAGAAAGAACACACCCGGATCCCGGCTTGCCATCGCCTCTAACCGGCTTTCAAAGCGGTCACCCACCTCGGCACAATGATCAATTGGCGAATCCCGGCCGGGGGTCCGCAGATAACCCAGATAGATGACCTTGGCGCCGCTTTGCCGAATCTGACCGATGAATTTCGGAATTTCGCCGATGTCACCGTTCGCAGAAATCATCCGGGCCATCTGGCGCGCGCATTTCCCACAGCCGCAGCCCAGCCACAAATCATTGCCGCCACCATTCACAATAACCCAATCCCAGTCACCTGACACATACTGGCTGGAAATTCGCAGTCCCAAAGCGCCCGAGATTGGCAAACTATACAACATCCGCGCGCCAGACACAGATCGATCCAGAACCTCTTCATCCAAGGCGCGTTCCACCACGTGGCTAACTGAATTTCTGCTGGTTGCGTTCCACGCCAACATGGAATCGCCAATCGCAAGGATTCGTGTGCTGCCTGCAGATCCTTGTTCGACAGGTTCCACGCATCCAACCAAGGCAAATAGACCAAACAACCCCATAAGGAGTCGCACAAAAATTACGTCACGCATTTCGGCCCCGACCAGATTCGATTGTTTCACCGGTCGAACATATCGAATTATCGTTGAAGTTCCATGAAACAGAGTGTCTTCAATTCAGCTTAAACGCGCCAGCAATTCCCGCGAGGGCGTTCCGGTCACTGGCAAACCGCGGGATTGCTGATAGGCGCGAATGGCGGCTTCGGTTTTGCGGCCCAGAACACCATCGGCATCCCCCACATCAAAACCGGCCCTGTTCAAACCCCGTTGCAGCATTTTGCGGTCTTCCAAGTTGAATCCGAATGCATCTGGCGGGAATGTCCCACGAATGGGGCTACCGCCTGTAATTCGGTCACTCAGATGGCCGATTCCGATGCCATAGTTTTCTGCATTGTTATACCGCAGGATCACTCCGAAATTCGACGTCACTGCAAATGCGGGGCCGGAACGACCCGACGGGATCAAGATCCCTGCTGTGCCGAAATCGGGAAGTGCCGCGCCATTGGCCCGTGTTACCCCGGCATTGCGCAAAGTCCCCACGCTTTGGCGCGCATTGCGCCCAAAGGGGCCGCCGTAACGTGCCGGCAAGCGCACTTCCATGCCCCATGGCACCCCGCGTTTCCACCCGTTACGCGACAGGTAAGCCGCAGCCGAGGCCAGCGCATCAGACGGATCATCAGACCAGATGTCACGCTTGCCATCCCCCGTAAAATCCACGGCAAAGGCTTGGTAAGACGTGGGGATAAACTGCGTGTGCCCCATCGCCCCTGCCCAACTGCCCACCATGCGGTCGGCGGAAACGTCCCCCCGTTCAATAATCTTCAGGGCTGCGATCAACTGCTTTTCGAAGAACACCCCGCGCCGCCCGTCAAAAGACAACGTCGCCAAGGACGAGATTACAGGCGCATCCCCCCGCCGTGTTCCAAAGCGGCTTTCCAACCCCCAAATCGCGCAGACCACCTCGGCTTCTACGCCATACCGGGCCTCGATCGCGTTTAACGTGGCCCTGCGCGCCCGCAATTGTGCCCGCCCATCCGACACGCGCGACTCGGATGCCGCAATTGCCAGATAATCCTGCAAAGACCGTTTGAATTCGGTCTGGTTACGGTCCCGTTCGATCACGGCTGGGATATACCCAACTCCGCGCAGTCCCGATGTCACGGCGCCCGGCGACACGCCTGCCGCCACAGCGCGGCTGCGGAAACTGTCAACCCATGCGGAAAATGCAGGGTTGGGGACAGCCCGCCAAAGGGATGTTGGCGCCGACACGCCCCCGGTCCCTCCACCTGCGCACCCTGCCAGGGACATAGCACCCAAGCCAAATCCAAACTCTCTGCGTGTGACCTGCATGCCGACAACCTCCTTGCGGGTTTTGACGCCAGTATACCTTGAGTTGTTCCAAAGAACAGCAACGCAATCTGCAGCGGAGAGGACCCGCCGAACCTCACGGCACCGTCACGCGAACGTGACGCAGCGCGATCAACGAACGGGGCCCGACGCCTTGTTTACAAGTTCGTTTCACGGGAATGTTAGGGCGCTGACCTTGGGGGGCTGGGGCAACATCCCTGAACATACTCATTTTCAGCAAGTCACGAATAATAACAGTATGTCCATGGGAGACACTCTATGAAATTTGCAATTCCTGTCATTTTGGCAAGCGTCCTTGCGATGCCCGCCGCAGCAACGACATTACGCATCACAGTTACAAACGATACCGGCGCTTTGGACAGCGGTGGTTTCGCCCTGACACCGGTTTATGCGGCGTTCCACGATGGTGCCTTTGATGCCTTTGACGTGGGCTCTGCGGCATCCGGTGGCGTCGAACGTCTGGCCGAAGTTGGTCAGTTCGCACCTGGTTTAGACGGAAATGGTGACCCGCTTCCCTCTCTTGTAGATGAACGCAACGCCGCGACATCAAGCTCGCAAGCGCAAGTCTTCTCCAGCTTTACACCAACTGGCCGTCGTCCGTTGTTCGCGGGTGAATCCGACACCGTCGAAGTTACAATTGATGATCCAACTGACCGTCGCTTCTTTACCTTCCTGTCCATGGTCATTCCAACAAACGACCTGTTCATCGGGACAGATGATGCGCTTGAACTGTTCGACACGGGCGGGAACTTCATTGGTCCGAATTCGATCAGCATCACAGGCGCAGGCATCTATGACGCGGGAACAGAAGTGAACGATCCAACAACCGGAGTTGCGTTTGCAGCCGGTCAAAACGGCGGTGCGGGCACGGATGAAGGCGGCGTTATCACAGCCGGCTTTGACCAACTGGCGCAGTTCATCGGCCTGGGAACGGCTGCCGGATTTACCATCGCAGACACGCAAGGGCTCTTGGGCGGCACATCGGCATCTGCCTTTAGTGTGGCAACAATCTCGTTCGAAGTTGTTCAGCCTGCACCAATTCCACTGCCTGCCGGTGGCCTGCTGATGCTCAGCGCTTTGGGCTTGGGGGGTGTTGCGGCACGCCGTCGCAAGCAACGCAGCTAATTGTTGAAATCAACGCGACGTCCGGCAGTCTTGGGCCGGGCGTCTCTTTCCTGCGCCTGTTCGACGCGGCCTTGAAAAATCAGGCCCGCCATCGTACCTCCCCCGCATGGCTCAAACCAAATCAGACCCCAATTACAAGGTGATCGCCGAAAATCGCCGTGCCCGCTTTGATTACGCAATCGAAGAGGACATCGAGTGCGGCATGATCCTGGAAGGGTCCGAGGTCAAATCCATGCGCGTCAATGGCGCCAATATCGCGGAAAGCTATGCGATGGTGGAAGACGGCGAATTGTGGCTGACAAACAGCTATATCGCGCCATATTTGCAAGCCAAAAGCTTCAAACACGAAGAACGCCGCAAACGCAAATTGCTGGTCTCGCGCAAAGAACTGTCAAAC
>CALHST010000087.1 GCA_938038825.1 uncultured Paracoccaceae bacterium
GAGGCGTATGCCCGGCTGCAAGACGACATTGCCGAAGCAGAATTGATGCTGGACGATCCCGACATGAAGGCGTTGGCAGAAGAAGAATTGCCAATCCTGCGCGCGGCTTTGCCAGATGCCGAGGCCGCATTGCAAGTGTCATTGTTGCCGAAAGACGCGGCAGACACGCGCCCTGCGATGCTGGAAATTCGCCCCGGTACAGGTGGTGATGAGGCGGCTCTTTTTGCCGGGGATCTGCTGCGGATGTATATCCGGTATGCAGAACTTCGCGGCTGGAAAGTGGACATCATAGAAGAAGCCGCTACCGAGCTTGGCGGCATCAAGGAGGTTGTGGCCCACATCACCGGTGACAACGTCTTTGGACGCATGAAGTTTGAATCTGGGGTGCACCGGGTGCAGCGTGTCCCAGAAACGGAAAGCGGCGGCCGCATTCACACGTCCGCAGCGACGGTTGCTGTGCTCCCGGAAGCCGAAGATGTGGATATCGAGATCAACCCAAACGACATTCGGATTGATACGATGCGGTCCTCTGGCGCCGGGGGGCAGCACGTCAATACAACGGACTCTGCCGTTCGCATTACCCATCTGGCGACAGGCATTGTGGTGACAAGTTCGGAAAAATCCCAGCACCGCAACCGGGACAAAGCGATGCAAGTTCTAAAAGCACGCCTGTATGATATGGAACGTCAACGTGCTGACGATGAACGGTCCGCTGATCGGGCGTCGCAGGTGGGGTCAGGGGATCGCTCAGAGCGCATTCGCACCTACAATTTCCCACAAGGTCGGCTGACCGATCACCGAATTGGTTTAACGCTGTATAAGTTGGATGCTGTTGTGAACGGTGATCTGGACGAGATCGTGGATGCGCTGATTTCTGAGGATCAAGCGCGCAAACTGGCGGAGATGAACGGGTGACCGCGGGCGAAGCTTTGGCTGCTGCCGCGTCCCGTCTTCGAGCTGCAGGCGTGCCAGACCCTGCAAGGGATGCGCGCGTTTTGTTGGCCCATGCGGCCAAGATGGATGCCGCCCGGATCACGTTAATTGCCCCCGAAGATTTGGAACCCGATATAGAAGAGCGGTTTGACAAGCTGATCTCATTGCGGGCCGTTCGCGTGCCGGTGTCTCACTTACTGGGTGAACGCGAGTTTTACGGACGCGCATTTAAAGTGTCACGCGACGTTCTTGATCCGCGCCCCGAGACTGAAACGTTGATCGAAGCTGCGCTCGCGGAACCCTTCGCTGATGTATTGGATCTGGGCGTTGGATCCGGCTGCATTCTTGTGACCTTGTTGGCGGAACGGCCCACGGCGGTTGGCATGGGCGTTGATCTGAGCGAAGCAGCCTGTTTGCAAGCCAGCGCCAATGCGCATTTGCACAAGGTGGCACATCGGGCCGATATTCGGATTTCGGACTGGTTTTCGGAAGTTGAGGGGCAATACGATCTGATTGTCAGCAATCCGCCCTATCTTAGCGCAGATGAAATGAAAGATGTGCAGCCAGAATTGGCCCAACATGAACCGCGCATGGCGTTAACTGACGAAGCGGATGGGTTGACGGCCTATAAGATTATCGCGGAACACGCGGGCCGGTTCCTGGCGCCGCAAGGGCGCGTGCTGGTCGAATTCGGATGGCAGCAGGCGGCAGATGTCCATGCGGTTTTTGAGACTGCAGGTTGGAATTCCTTGCAAGTGATTCCAGACCTTGGGGGACGCGACCGTGTCTTACAGGCACAAATTGGCTGATCCGGGCAGAAATCGAACAGATTTTTATCAGAATTTGGCATTTGAGAGAGATTTAGCTTGAACCATGCACGGACCCGTGGCACTGAACTGGTGCGCTAAAGTGGCTGGGTTTCATGCCCCTGCAAGCGCGCCAAGCCCAAAACTGACCATAGTCATAAGATGCGCGGTGCATCACGGTCAGGTAAATGACAGTTAAGGCACGTCAGATTTAATGAAATCTTCTCGATCCCGTTCTCGGAATAAGAACCGTAATAGTCGTCCTTCTGGCGGCAGCGTCATCAACCGCGTCTTCGACAGCTCAGGCCCCGAAGGCAAGGTGCGTGGCACGCCCCAGCAGATTATTGATAAGTATAACCAATTGGCTCGTGATGCGCAGTTGTCCAATGACCGTGTCGCGGCTGAGAATTTCCAGCAGCACGCGGAGCATTACCTGCGCCTATTGAGTGAAGCGCAAAAAGAAGTGGATGCGCGTCGCGAAGAGCAGGAACGCCAGAACCGTGAGCGTCAAGCAGAGCGTGATCGCGAACGTACTGAGCGTGCGGAGCGTCAAGAGCGAGAAGGGAACGCGCCTCCTCAGCCGCAAACGCAGCCGGACGTGGCGCCAGTTGCAGCTGCCGCGGATGTTCCCGGGGCAGGTGATCAGCCCGAGATTGTCGAGACGCCAGAAGACAGCGGATTGGTTGAAACACCGGAAGCCAAACCAAAGCCAAAACGGCCTCGGACACGCAAACCACGTGTGCCAAAGGCGGATGCAGCAGAGGCAAAAGCACCTGCGCAAGCAGCAGACGCGCCTGCGTCAACCGACAAGCCTGAGGCTGCTGAGTAAGGATGCTAACCCAAGACGGGGTTGGCACTTTCGATCCAAAGACACCACGTGAGCGCGAAATATGGGACCGTATCTGCGGTTTTGTACAGCGTGAACCCAAAGCATTCACGCGTGATGCGTCGATCGGCGGGCATATCACCGGTTCGGCATTTGTGTTGTCGCCTGATCGCCAGATGGTGTTGTTAAGCTTGCATCGCAAATTGGGCATTTGGATTCAGCTTGGCGGCCATTGCGATGGTATCGCGGATGCGCGCTTCACAGCGCAAAAAGAAGCCTATGAAGAAAGCGGGTTGGCCCGCGTTGGATTCGTGTCCGACACGGTGTTCGATGTGGGTATCCATGACATCCCGGAATTTGGAACAGAGCCCGCGCATTTACATTATGACATTCGGTTTCTTCTGCAGGCAGAGGCGGGCGAGATCGCGATCTCGGATGAAAGTCTTGATCTGCGTTGGGTTCCGGTGTCGGATTTGTCCTCTTTCACAACAGACCCGTCTTTGCTGCGGATGGGTGACAAGGCGCTTGCGATTTAAGACCCTTTGGCGGCGTCCAAAGACCGCGACAAAGCACAAAACGCTTCCAAGGGGACTGTTTCAGCCCGATCCGTGGGTTTGATTCCCGATGCGATCAAATGATCCTCGATCTGGGGGGATTGCGATTTCAACGCTGCGCGCA
>CALHST010000088.1 GCA_938038825.1 uncultured Paracoccaceae bacterium
GCGCTCGCGCCGGGGCGTCTGGGTGAATATCTTGGCATTACGGCATCCCGGATGGGCGCAGAAGATGCCATTCACGCGGGCTTTGCTGATATCTACCTGCCCGAGGCCACATGGCCCGATCACATCGCTGCGTTGGAAAACGAGGGTAACGAAGCTGCCTTGCGCGCGGCAGCGCAAACCCCGCCAACGGGAACGCTCAAACAAGACACCGCACAGATTGACCGCTTGTTCACCGGCGAAACCCTGTCGGATATTGTCACAGACTTGACCCAGGATGGCGGTGACTTTGCCCAAGCAGCATTGAAAAAGATACGCCGTAACAGCCCGCTGTCTATGGCGGTTGCGATAGAAACGGTGCATCGGTTGCGCCTGATGGAGGCCACGCTTTCCATCGAAAAAGCGTTGGATCTGGAATACCGCTATACGTTCCGCGCGATGGAACACGGCGATTTTCTGGAGGGCATTCGCGCCCAAATCATTGACAAAGACCGCAATCCCGCATGGCAATATGCAGACCTGAGGGTGCCAAGCGTGAAAGTCACGCAGATGTTGCAACCGCTGGGACCAAACGCGCTGAAACTGACAGGAGAGCCAGCATGAAAATCGGATTTATCGGGCTGGGCAATATGGGTGCGCCAATGGCGGCCAACCTTGCCGCAGCGGGGCACGACGTAGCTGGTTTTGATGTTGCTGGAACCACGGCTGCGGGCACAACTCAGGTCACCAGCGCAGCTGAGGCCGCGAGAGGCGCGGATATCGTGATCACGATGCTGCCCAATGGCGCGATCCTGCGCAGCGTTGCGGCAGACGTGTTGTCCGCGATGACCAAGGGGGCCACGTTAATTGATTGTTCCACGGTCGATGTGGACAGTGCGCGGGCCGTGGCCGCGGATGCCGATGCTTTGGGTTTGCTGTTCGTGGACGCTCCTGTGTCTGGCGGGATCGGCGGCGCGGCAGCGGGTACGCTCACCTTTATGGCGGGCGGATCGGATCAAGCGTTTCAGGCAGCGGAACCACTGTTCGAGATTATGGGTCAAAAGGCCGTGCATTGCGGTGACGCGGGCGCAGGCCAAGCGGCCAAGATCTGCAACAACATGATCCTTGGCGTGACTATGATCGCCACCTGCGAAGCCTTTGCTTTGGCCGACAAACTGGGGCTGGATCGCCAGAAAATGTTCGACGTCGTGTCCACATCGTCAGGGTACAGCTGGACGATGAACGCCTATTGCCCTGCCCCCGGCGTTGGCCCACAAAGCCCCTCGGACAACGATTATAAACCCGGGTTTGCGTCGGAACTGATGGTCAAAGATCTAGGTCTTAGCCAGCAAGCAGCCGACGCCGTTGACGCGGACACCCCAATGGGTGCCGCGGCATTGGCGTTATACAAAACCTTTGTGGAAGACGAAGACGGGCTTGGCAAAGACTTCTCTGCCATGTTGCCACGTTTCGAAAAAAGAAGCCGAGGTTAATACAGCATCCCGTTTTCGTCGACGCGCAGTGTTCCAAGATCCTGCAGGCGTTCCGCAAATTGGGGTTCTTCTAGATCCCAAGGATCAGCCGTTTCCTGTTCCGCCAAACTGTCATTTAACGAGATCACACCACCACTTGTGGCGACGGTCTTGGCACGGGCACAATCCAAAAGACCGGCATTCAACCGACCGTCAGAATGGCTCGCCCCATTGAGCGTCCCGCACTCGCCAGACAGGTTCACACGTGCACCGTTGCGCACATCAGCATCAATGGTCGCATACGAGATGCCTTGTGCGGTTACCTGAGCGTCCGAGGCGGCGAAAACACTGAATTCCAAACCCTGACCACCGTTCACAGACACCTCTGCACCCGCGCCAGCAGTCAACCAGTTCAGGCTTGGCATTGTCACATAAACCATGACGTCTTCTTGCTTGCGAAACCGGGCAAGACCCCAAGGAGTGTCCCGCGAGATGGTCAAAGCACCATCCGACAGGTCCACATTCAATTCTTGTAGGGAAGCGTTATCCGCCTCCGCGCGGACCGCAAAATTCGATCCTGTTGTAATATTCACGATAACCGAATCCTCGGCCTCGATTGCTTCAAATCCAGTAAAATCAAAAGTTGTCACGTCAGCGAATACAGGTACAGCTAGAGCGACAACATTTAGGGAAAGTGCAAATGCTTTAAACATGTCATTGTCCTCGCGTTATCTACTTTAGGTAAGCAAGGGCACGCCCCGTTCAAGAGCTACAGCGTTCCCAAAAGCGTGAGGACGTTTACTCAGCGGCAACTTTCTTGGCTTGAAGCATCGGTTTAAGGTATTGCCCAGTATGGCTGCGCGGTTCTTGCGCAACCTTCTCTGGCGTGCCAACAGCCACGATCTCCCCCCCGCCATCGCCCCCTTCGGGACCAATGTCGATGATGTGGTCTGCGGTTTTGACAACGTCCAAATTGTGCTCGATCACAATCACCGAATTGCCCTGATCCACCAGTTCATGCAACACTTCCAACAGCTTACGCACATCTTCAAAATGAAGCCCTGTTGTGGGTTCGTCCAGGATATACAACGTGCGCCCTGTTGAGCGTTTGCTGAGTTCTTTAGACAGCTTGACCCGCTGTGCCTCGCCACCCGACAAGGTCGTGGCCTGCTGGCCGACCTTGATATAACCCAAGCCAACCCGCATCAATGCGTCCATCTTTTCGCGGATGGATGGCACCGCCTGAAAGAACCCTTGGGCGTCTTCAACAGTCATATCCAGGACATCCGCGATGGATTTGCCTTTGAATTTGATCTCTAACGTTTCGCGGTTATAGCGCGCGCCTTTGCAGGTTTCGCATTCCACATAGACGTCTGGCAGGAAGTGCATTTCGATCTTGATCACACCGTCACCCTGGCACGCTTCGCACCGCCCACCTTTGACGTTGAAGCTGAAGCGCCCCGGTTTGTAACCGCGCGTTTTTGCCTCGGGCAGCCCTGCGAACCAATCCCGGATTGGGGTGAACGCGCCTGTATAGGTCGCAGGGTTTGACCGTGGCGTGCGCCCGATGGGGCGTTGATCAATGTCGATCACCTTATCCAGATGCTCCAGCCCCCTGATCGTCTCGCAGGGCGCCGGTGTCTGGCGTGCCCCGTTCAGCCGCATCGAGGCCGTTTTGAACAGCGTCTCGATCGTCAGCGTGGACTTGCCCCCGCCCGACACGCCCGTCACGCAGACAAACTTGCCCAATGGAAAATCAGCGGTCACGTTCTTCAGGTTGTTGCCCGTGGCCTTTTTGACGGTCAGTTTCTTTTTGTTACCAGCGCGCCGCTTCGTGGGCACCGGAATTTCCAAAACCCCCTTCAGGTACTTGCCAGTCACCGACTCCGGGTTGGCCATGATCTCTTGCGGCGTGCCTTTTGCAACCACTTGCCCACCATGCACGCCGGCACCGGGACCAATGTCGAAGACATAGTCCGCTTCGCGAATGGCTTCTTCGTCATGTTCGACCACAATCACCGTGTTGCCTTGGTCACGCAGGTTTTTCAACGTGCCCAACAGGCGGTCATTGTCGCGTTGATGCAGACCAATCGAGGGTTCATCCAAAACGTACAGCACACCCGTCAACCCAGACCCGATCTGCGAGGCCAACCGGATGCGCTGGCTTTCGCCACCACTTAAAGTGCCACTTGCGCGGGACATCGTAAGGTATTCTAAACCAACATTATTCAAAAAACCCAAACGCTCGCGAATTTCTTTTAAAATCGCCTTTGCGATCTCATTCTTCTGGACGGTCAGGCTGTCAGGAACAGATTGACACCATTCATATGCCTCGCGGATGGACATGTTCACAACCTGTCCAACATGCAGCCCCGCAATCTTCACGGCACGTGCCTCTTCGCGCACACGAAACCCTTCGCAGGTGCCGCAGGGGCGGTTGTTTTGATACCGTTCAAACTCTTCCCGGATCCAGTTTGAATCCGTTTCGCGGTAACGGCGTTCCATGTTTGGAATGACGCCTTCGAACACCCGTTTCACTTCGTAAACACGCCCGCCTTCGTCATAGCGAAACTTGATTTCCTCGTCGCCCGACCCCCGCAGGAAAACTTGTTGCACCTTGTCAGGCAAGTCCTTCCATTTGGCGTTTTTGTCGAATTCAAAATGCTTGGCGATGGCTTCAATCGTCTGCAGGAAATACGGAGACTTC
>CALHST010000089.1 GCA_938038825.1 uncultured Paracoccaceae bacterium
GTTCGGGCTTTACCATCTGTGACCACAACACCGTTCACAGTAACAGCCCCTGCGCTCACAAGACGGGCAAGACGTGTACGCGACAGCGCCGCATCCTCTGGCACATCACGCGCAAGCGCTTTATCAAGACGCGAGGGCGGGTTGTCGCCAATCTGAAATGTTACACAGGTGCCCAAATGGAAGACCTCCCCCCAGAGCCGTTGAATATCCAGTTTCTCAAGCGCCTTGTGACGATTTTGACGGCCACAATGATCCTTGGGATCAGCGCAATATTTGTGTTGATGTTTATCCGCCTCGGCGCGGAAACCCCAGCCCAATCTGCGCCAGTGTTACCGGATCAAATCACCCTTCCCTCCGGCATGACAGCGCAAGCCGTCACTGCTGGCCAAGGCTGGTACGCGGTTGTCACCCAAAACAATCAAATCCTGATTTTTGATCAAACCACCGGCGATCTGCGTCAAACGGTCGAAATCACGCAGTAGCGGCGCACCCGACATCCGCAGGGATACCGAATATGCTCTGTGTTGATGAGTTTTTTGAACAATCAGATCAAGCTGGTGCAAATTGCAGTAGATTAAAACGTTTACAAAGACTTACCCAGCAAACCTAAAGTGCACATTATCAATACGCACGGTATCGCAGACCTTGTAAAGCGTAACACAAGTGGCTAAATGTACATTGTCCTTCGGGACTATGAACATAAACGCGCTCGTAATAAACGGATCGGACCCGGGGGCGGTACCCGGCGACTCCACCAAACATCCTTCATTTGGGGATCATGGGGTCGAAATAGGATCGACGGACGTCTAAAGGTGTTAGCTTTGTTTCGGCTGTCTGCCACCGTTATCGGCGAAAACTGTACAATTGCAAATGACAATCGTGCTCCGGTAGCTCTCGCAGCGTAAGCTGTTAGAAAAACCGAAATCTAAGCCCTTGCGCCTAGCAGCGTAAGGCGGGGTTCGCAGGCACCTGGCAACAGAAGCCTGCACTTACTCTCCCCCTGAATTCGATCAGACATGCCCTTACGTCAGGCGTTAACGAATTCCTGCGCGATCCATTGCCCAACCCCTTAAAAACTGTCCTTAAATCACTCTTTCCTCTGGAGCCAAATAGCCTATGCTGGCAGCAAGGCTTTGCGGGACACAAAGCCAAAGGGGATGTTCGATGAGCGACAGTATTGAATATGGCAGCCTCATGCACGAAGCGATGCGTGGCCTGATCCGTAATGTCTTGCTGCAAGTGGCAAAAGACGGTCTTCCCGGGGGCCACCACTTTTTCATCACGTTCGACACGTCCCATCCTGATGCTGAGCTGGCGGATTGGCTGTCAGATCGCTATCCGACAGAAATGACGGTGGTGATGCAGCACTGGTATGACAAGTTGGAAGTCACCGAAGATGGGTTTTCCGTGACCCTGAACTTTGGCGATCAACCCGAACCGCTTTACGTGCCTTATGATGCGATCCAAACATTTGTTGATCCCTCCGTGGAATTTGGCCTGCGCTTTGAACCCCAAGGTGACCAAGACGATGCAACAACAAATGTTGCCGTTGTTGAATCGACGGACGAACCCGTGCCTGCAGAAGACGACATCACACAGACGCACGAAGATTCCGAAGACAACGCTGAAACGACGGATGCAGACGTTGTCTCGCTGGATAGTTTTCGCAAGTAACGGCGTTGTTTGCAAAGTTGCATCTTCCGTTCTCACGGTGTGATTGCGCATCGCACCCGAGCCCAGTAAACCCCTCACAAACCCACTATTTCGGAGGCCCAAATGGCTGAGACCCGCACAGAAACCGATAGTTTTGGCCCTTTGGAAGTCCCTGCTGACAAATATTGGGGCGCGCAAACACAACGCTCGATCATCAACTTTCCGATTGGCTGGGAAAAACAGCCCATCGCAATCGTGCGCGCGTTGGGGGTGATCAAAAAAGCCTGTGCCATGCAGAACAAAGCCCAAGGTGGGCTGGACGCCAAGTTGGCGGACGCCATCATCCAAGCTGCTGGCGAAGTGATAGAAGGCAAGTTTGACGACAACTTCCCGCTGGTTGTCTGGCAAACGGGCTCTGGCACGCAATCCAACATGAATTCAAACGAGGTCATCGCCAACCGGGCAATTGAAATACTTGGTGGCGTGATTGGCTCCAAGGACCCAGTTCATCCAAATGATCATTGCAATATGGGACAGTCGTCCAACGATACATTCCCGACAGCGATGCATATTTCCGCGGCTATGACAGCCCATGACGTGTTGTTGCCCGGTCTGGAAAAGCTGCATGCAGGCTTGCAAAGCAAGGTCGATGCCTTTGACGGCATCATCAAAATCGGTCGGACCCACACACAAGATGCAACGCCACTGACACTCAGCCAAGAGTTTTCGGGCTACACACATCAAGTGGCGATGGGCATTCAACGGGTCAAAGACGCTTTGGGACGTATCTATGAGCTTGCCCAAGGCGGAACAGCTGTTGGCACGGGCCTGAATACAAAAGAAGGCTGGGCGGAAGCCGTCGCCGCACACATGGCCGATATCACCGGCCTGCCCTTTGTCACAGCGCCCAACAAATTCGAAGCCTTGGCCGCACATGACGCGATGGTCGAAATCTCGGGTGCGTTGAAAACTGTGGCCGCGTCTTTGTTCAAAATTGCCAATGACATTCGCTTGCTGGGCTCAGGCCCGCGTTGTGGCTTGGGCGAATTGATCCTGCCTGAAAACGAACCGGGTTCATCCATCATGCCCGGCAAAGTGAACCCAACCCAATGTGAGGCCCTCACGCAAGTTTGCGCGCATGTTATGGGCAACGACGCAGCCGTCGGCTTTGCAGGATCACAAGGACATTTTGAGCTGAACGTTTACAAACCCATGATGGCCTATAACGTCCTGCAATCCATGCAACTTTTGGGTGATGCGGCCTCGGCCTTTACCGACAACCTGATCGCCGGTCTGGAAGCAGATGGACCACGGATTGAAAAGTTGATGCGCGAAAGCCTGATGTTGGTCACCGCGCTGGCCCCCGAAATCGGTTATGACAACGCCACGAAAGTTGCTAAAACCGCGCATAAAAACGGAACCACGCTAAAAGAAGAAGCCATCGCGCTTGGTTTTGTCGACGAGGCCACTTTTGATCGCGTGGTACGCCCGGAAAATATGATTGGCCCTAAATGAGCGTCTCATGAGCATTGTGAACCTGAACAAAGCCCGAAAAGCCAAAGCGCGCACCGACAAAAAGCTGCGCGCGTCGGAAAACACGGTCAAGTTTGGGCGTACCAAGGCGCAAAAAGATGCTGAAAAACGAAATTCTGCCAAAACTGTGCGCATGTTGGATCAGCACAAACGTGATCCATGAGTGCCCGCCCTGTTAAACGCTCGCTAACCCTAAAAGGTCACCGGACTTCGGTATCCCTTGAGGATGCATTTTGGCGCGAGTTTCAAAGCATCGCTGCCGAAGATGGAAAAGCAATCAACGCGTTAGCCGCCGAAATTGATGCAGACCGCGGCACTGATTCAGGGCTTGCATCCGCCATTCGGGTATACGTGCTCAATCGCGCCAAACAGCGCTGATTCAAACGACAAACGGAGGCTTAAGAAAGCCTCCGCCTCATTCTGCGAACGATGATTTTGTTACAAAGACGCTTGATAGATCTTGTCGATGTTGGATCCAATTGCGGATGCGAATTTTGCATCGTCCATCTGTTTTTGCAAACCTTCGGTCAATGCCCGGCTAAAGCTGGCGATCATCGACGCGTTTTTGGACAACAATGTGCTTGCTTGATCCGTGGAATACCCACCAGACAAGGCCACAACCCGTTGAACGCGCGGATGTTTGGCCAGGTTTTCATAGAAGTTGGCTTCTGACGGGATGGTCAGCTTCAGCATAACGGTGCGATCTTCGGGCAATGCGTCCAGATGCGTCATGATCTCATCGCGCATAATACCTTCCGCTTCGGCTTTGCTTGCGGAATTGATGCTGATCTCGGGCTCAAGAATTGGGATCAAACCTGCGGCACAGACTTGCTCACCGACTTCAAACTGTTGGGCCACGATGTCTTTGATCCCAGTCGCATTGGCTTCCAGAATATAAGACCGCTCTTTCGTGCCATAGATGCCCAGCCCGGCTGCGCGAGCCAGAACCGCGTCCAATCCCGGCATGGCTTTCATCATTTGAACGCCGTTTGCTTCAGCTTCCAAACCTTTGTCGATCTTTAGAAATGGCACGATGTTCTTCTTTGACCAAAGATATTCTGCAACAGCCTGACCTTCGATCGCCTCATCCAGTGTCCGTTCGAACAGGATCGCACCGATCACCTTTTGGTTTGTGAAGTCAGGCGCTTGAATGATCCGGGCACGCATGTTTTGAATTTCCGCGAACATCTCGTCTTCGCTGCCGTAGTCGTTCGCATCCACCCCGTACAAGCCCAAAGCCTTGGGTGTAGAGCCACCAGATTGGTCCAGTGCTGCGATAAAACCAGCACCGCTTTCAATTTGGGTGCGCATTTTCGACATATCGGTCATACTAATATCCTTGATTCTTCTACTGAAGGTTCATTAGTCCAAGCCTGTGCCGCTGCATAGTTGTTAGCGTCTAACAATGCGTAAACGAATTCCAGATCGGCTTCGAACTGTTAAATGTGCCACTGGAACGGGTATTTCCGACGGGATTGCGACCACTTTCAGATCCTTTAGGATATGAGCCAACAGCAACACTCCTTCGACCATGGCGAACCCGGCCCCCGTACAAACACGTGCGCCAGCTGAAAATGGCATATAGGCGTCGCGGCTGTTCTGCTTGCCATTGTCCGTCCCCCATCGCGCGGGATCAAACCCATCCGGGTTGTCCCAAAGTCGCGTGTGGCGGTGTAAATGCCATGGGCTTAAGACCATCTGAGCCCCGGCAGGAATGGCGCGATCCCGAAACCTTTCCGGTTTCCGCCCACTGCGCACCATCATGGGCACCGGCGGATACAACCGCAGCGCTTCGCGAAACACGTCTCGCGTGACTTTCAACTTCGACAATTGCGAAAAATCCGGGCCGGTCAAAGAGTGCGCCTCGGCCGCAACTTTGTCTTGCCACTCTGGATGTGTGGCCAGCAGGTACAAGCTCCACGCAAGGGCGGACGCGCTGGTCTCGTGCCCTGCCAAAAAGAAAATCGCGACCTGATCCACCATTTCCGCCTGCGAGAACGTCTCGCCCGTTTGCGGATCGACCTGTGTCATGATTTTGGTGGCCAGATCTTGCGGCGCTGTGCCTTGCACGATCTCTTCGGCACGTTGTTTGGTCAATTCCGTGATCAAGGCCCGTATTTTCACCGCGCTTGTCTTGGTGCTTTTTCGAAACAAGCGGGGCATCCAACGCGGCAAAGGCAGCAACGCGGCGATGTTCATAATCGGTTGGCTGCGCTGATAGGCTTTGAACTCTGTAAACACATCCCGTGCGATGGCGTGATCAATTGGAATTGAAAACAACGTGCGAAAGATCACGTCCGCGGCTGCGTGACTGGTTTCCTCTTCAATCTCGACAACGTCATCAATTCGCTTTGCTAACCTGTGCGCCGCGGCTTCCGCAGCATCCCACATGGCTGGAAAGGTCTCTTTTAACCGGCCGCCTTCGAATGCTGGATCAATGATGCGTCTTTGCCGTTTCCACGTTTCACCATTGGTCAGAAAAACGCTGTTTTCACCCAACAGCGGCTTAAGGCCTTCGGCAATTCTGTTGGATTTCGGAAAGTCATCGGGGCGTTCTTTCAAAATCCTGCGCACCAGATCTGGCTGGTTCACAAGGTACGACCGAAAGAACGGCGTGCGAAATTCCGCCATCCACGCCCGGTACAACCGTTCCGGCTGCGCGGACAAGATGTCTTGTCGAAACAGCTTGGCATACCGCCACAGTGACACTTTGTCGGGGCGGCTTTCCGGTTTGGGAGGCAGATCTGTCACGGCACAACGGACGTATATTTGCTGATCGCATGATCAATCCGCGACCGCGACGCCGGGCGATCCTGATAGCGCGCGCGCAAGGTTACTGGGCCTGCTGTAATCTGGAAATAGTCATAATCCTTAGGTCGATCAAACGCACAAAGATACTGAAAATGCAGCCGAAAATAGCGTCGCTTCAGTTTTGCCCATGTTTCGGGTGCCAAAGTCTGGGTAAACGCGGCGCTGAACACCAAAGGCCACCGTTTGTCGGCTGGTGCAACCCCAGAGACAGATACCGGGTCACATAAGGCAAAGGCGCAGCCGTCCCCCGGTGCGGTCACGTCAACCCATGCCAATTCTGAACGCGCGCTTAAGAAGTGCAGATCCGCCCGCAAACGATGCGCGTCAGGCAAAAAGGACACCATCGGCACCACCTGTCCCAAGCTCAGAAACCCCAAGGTTGGGCCCGTTCCAGAAAC
>CALHST010000090.1 GCA_938038825.1 uncultured Paracoccaceae bacterium
AAACCAATCAATTGTTCGCGCGCATCGTAAACGGGCGAGATCAACACCGCGAAGTAGTGCCCTCGTGACAGCACAGATACGCGGCGTTCTTTACGCTCTCGCCAGACAGAGTTGGCCAAGGGTGTCAAAGCCGGAAAACCCGGAGCCAAGTGACATTGGCTTAGATGCACGCCTGATGGCGTGAACTTGTCCAGCCCAAACATGGCCAAACCCACATTGGACACACGCCGCACCATCAAAGCCTCGTCCACAAGCGCCATCGCGTACGGGGCCGACGCCATTGTCGCTTCTAATTCTGACGCAAGCGCCAACCGTTCTGTTGAACTGACCAGAAGTTCTTCGTTGACCGTCAACAGTTCTTCATTGGTCGATTGGAGTTCTTCGTTCGAGGTTTCTAGCTCTTCATTTGTGGCTTGAAACTCTTCATTCGTAGATTGCAATTCTTCATTCGCGGATTGCAACTCTTCGTTCGCCGTTTGCAGCTCTTCAATCGTCTGTTGCAGGGCTTCGCGCGTGGCGACAATCTCGTGCTCCATCCGCTGGACATACGCGCGTTGCTCAACATCCGACGTATCCGACCACTGTAAGGGAGTCGCTTCTTCGAATTTCGTATTGATCGCCACAAGACACTGAACTTCACCACCTTGTTGGTTGGCAAATGGAAAGGCTTGCAGCTGCACCCGATTTCCGACGGGCAAGGTCATTGTATGCCAGCGTCCGTCCCGACGTTCCTGATTTTTGATCGCCACGGATATCAGGCTCATGGCTTCTGCTTTCAAAGGATCGCGCAGCATCTTGATACTTAGCGCGGTTGAAACCCCCGCGCGAATTTCGACAAACGGGCTGATATCGCCAATCACTTCAATAATCCCGCCATTTCGCGTGCAGACCAACCCATTTGGGGCCACCACTTTTGCCAAGGCCATGTCTGCATGCGCAATGGAATCTTGCACGGCTTTGACGGCAGAAGTGGTCGACAAACTCCCCGTCGAAGCACTATAGGCCCGCGCGCCCGGATCAATGGACAATTCCCGCGTCACCCCGCGCCGTTTTCCGAAAATTTTGTCCGCCCCATCCCGGCTATCAAAAAATACGCTCATTTCGCCGACGGTTTCAGATGGGCCCAGAAACAACAATCCAGAATTGGCGAGCGCATAATACACCCGGCTAAGCACCCGCTCTTGTAGCGCCAGGTTGAAATAAATCATGACGTTACGAATGCTCACCAAATCAACGTTGATAAACGGCGGATCCTGAAACACATTGTGATGGGAAAACAAAATGGCCGAGCGCAACTGAGGCCGCACAGTCAATTCGTTTTCGCCGACGATAAAGTAGTCCTTTAGATATCGCGCGGGGATGTCTTGAGCCGACGCAATTGGGTAAACCCCCTTACGGGCAATTTCGATGGCGTTCTGATCAATATCGGTCGCGAAAATCTGCACGTTGTGCTCTGCCAAGGCCGAAATACCGCCTAATATTTCGGCAATCGAAACAGCAATAGAATACGCCTCTTCGCCTGTGGCGCATCCAATGACCCAAATGCGAAACGGTCCCGATCTGCGCTTTGACACCGAATTTGCAAGCTCAACACTCAGTTTTTCGAACTGATCTGCATCCCGAAAAAACCGCGTGACAGATATCAGTAAATCCCGATGCAGCGCGTCCACCTCGTCAGGATTTGAGCGGCAAAAATCAACATAGGTCTCGTAACCATCAATACTCAGCGCTGTCATCCGTCGCGAAATCCGGCGGTTCAACGTGTTTTCCTTGTAATCCGAGAAATCCACACTGGTGCGCGCCAGTAGAATACCAAGCAATGTGCCAAGCGGATTGGGTTGGTTCGCAAATGCCTTTAGCGCATCAAAGTTTCTGGGCCGCGCCAATATCTTTTCAAGATGAATGCCGATTTGGTCTGGCGACAACGTCAGATCCACACAGCCCGTTGCAATTGCAGACGTGGGCATACCGTCATATTTCGCGCTTTTCGGAACTTGCGCGATTGTAATGCCACCCGCCTCGCGAATGGATTGCACGCCGTAGCTGCCGTCTGATCCTGTTCCAGACAGAACGATACCCACACAACTGGACCCACATTGCTGGGCAAGGCTGTGAAACAAACGATCTGCCGAAGGTTTCGGCGTTGCGACGTGCCCTGTTGGGTCACGTAGACACAACCTGCCATCTTCATAAATAACGTCGGAATTGGGTGGTGTAATATAGATGGTATCGGGTTGGGGTTCTGTTTCCTCGTTCAAATCGACAACAGGCAATTCTGTTTCTCGTGCAATCAGGCTCGACAACATACTTTTGTGTGTTGGTGACATGTGCTGGGCAACTACATAGACGGAATTGGTCAACTTTGGCAGGTTCTTGACCAAGTGCGACAACGCCTCCAAACCACCAGCCGAGGCGCCTATGCCCACAAAACGATAGGTGGATTCGTCCGCATCCAATGAATTTTCGAAAGGGTGAGGTGCTGTTTCAACAACATCAGTGGATGACATATTAGAAGTCCAAATTCAAAATACTGCGCTACATGAATTTCTGGGGTGCTGACGGATCGGGCGAACAATGTTGCGAAACAATATCAAGCAGCTTTCCCGGGCTGATCGGTTTGCTGGCATATCCATTCATGCCAATTCGTTCAATCACATCCAGATTGTGGTAGGCCACATCCGAGGTAATCGCGATAATCGGTAAATCCCTTGGGGGGTTATCTGACATGGTGCGAATAGCAAACACTGCATCGATTCCGGACATGACAGGCATATGCAAATCCATCAGGACAAGGTCAAAATCATCCGGACGATCCTGCAAGATCCGGGTACTTTCCGCGCCATCAGCGGCAGTCTCGACATGCAATCCAAGCGTCTCGGCGATCTCGTGCATCATGTACCGTGTGAAAGGATCGTCTTCGACCATCAAAATCTTTTTGCCTGAATTGCGTGAGTTGGACATCACCGGCCTCCTGCCGACCCATACTATAGCACAGTCTGCAACCAAGGCGAGTGCCGTAAACACGAATTCGATGTCTGTCTTAGACAAATTAGCATGCGTGAGCTGAAGCTCACCCTACAGAGACGTATCCGTAAGGTGAGCTTCAGCTCACGTTGGTGTAAAACTCAAAAGGGTCTGGACGATTGACCTAAACTGTCCTTACGATATGTCCAAGGGAGGACCACGCGCATGGCAACTGGGACGAATATTCGAACATATTTCAACGGTGCATGGCACAATCAGGATGTGTCCATTATGACGGCAGCAGACCATGGCGCTTGGTTGGGCACGTCCGTGTTTGATGGTGCGCGCTATGTCAGTGGCCTATCCCCAGACCTGGAAGCACATTGCACCCGGGTAAACCATTCTGCCGAAGCCCTGATGATCACACCAACTGTGTCCGTTCCAGACATGCTGGCCATCATACAAGAAGGCCTCGCGCAATACCCAAAAGACTGCGCAGTCTACATTCGTCCCATGTATTGGGCCATCGACGGGGATATGACGGCCATTGTCCCAAGCCGCGACAAAACCGGCTTTTGCATTTGCCTTGAAGAAATCCCCATGGCCCCAGAAGACGCGACTGCCAAGCTGACACGCACCCGCTTTCGCCGCCCGGTGATGGAGGACGCTGTCGTGAATGCCAAAGCAGGCTGCCTTTATC
>CALHST010000091.1 GCA_938038825.1 uncultured Paracoccaceae bacterium
ACCCGTGGCTTCCAGTGCGGCCCCAATGGCCAACATTGAAAAGATCAAAGCCAAAAGACGCCCGTCGATAAAGCCAAACGCCTCGTCCGCGTCGATGCAGCGTGTGATCAGAACAACCGCAACGGCCAGTATGGCCAGCAAGAAGATCGGGGCGACCCCAAAGGCGGCCAAGCCCACCAAGGCCAACAAAGAGGCCAATGCAAGGGGCGCATGGCCACGGCGATAAGCACGCTGAGAGGGTTGGCTGACATCCACCATATCCATGTCTTGTGACAAGCGCCCGATATCCTCGGGTGTGCCTTCCAGCAACAATGTGTCCCCAACGCGCACTTGCAACGCATCCAATTGATGTCCGATGTTCTGGTTTCGTCGATGCACGGCCAATGTGTATACACCATAACGCCGACGCAAGCGCAGCGCGCCCAAACTGCGGTTAATCATCTTGCAACCGGGCGTAATCAGAACTTCGACTGTTGTGGTTTCCACCGATCCGATTTCATCAATGCGCTGCAGGTCTTTGTTCTGTTGCAGGCCAAGCAGTTCCGTCATTTTGGTGCGTAGCACCACGCGGTCCCCCCGTTGCAAGGTGACCGCCTGCAAGTCACGTCGCAGTGATGAATCCCCCCGCACCACATCCACCAGACGCACGCCATCGCGTTTGAACATGGCAACGTCCAGCACCGGTTGATCAATCAACGCGGAACCCTCGGGAATGACCGCCTCGGTAAAGAACTTTTTACCCGAAGGGCCAGACAGAAGGCTGGCCATGCTGTGACGATCCGGCAGCAGACGTGGCGCGATAAATCGCAGGTATATCATACCCCATGCCACCAGGATCAGGCCCAGCGGTGTGACCTCGAAAATCGAAAATCCCTGAAGCCCGTTGGCGCGTGCGACCCCATCCACCAACAAATTGGTCGAGGTTCCGATCAGGGTCAATGTACCTCCCAAAATCGCTGCATAACTTAGCGGGATCAGCAGCTTAGACGGCGCGAGCCCCATAGTCCGGGCCAACTGGGTAAAGACCGGAATCATGACCACCACAACTGGTGTGTTGGACACAATCGCCGAGGAGATGATCACAAACCCCATCAGCAGGGCAATGGCCAAAGTCGGGTTTGTGCGGGCTTGGCGATCTGCAAATGCCGTGAACGCGTCCAAAGCGCCCGTGCGCACAAGCGCCCCCATAATGATGAACATGGCCCCTATGGTCCACGGCGCTGGGTTCGACAGCACGTTTAGGGCCGCGTCGTAAGGCAACAGGCCCAAGCCCAGCATCAGCGCAGCTCCGGTGATGGCCACCACTTCCGTGGGATAACTTTCGCGCAGGAACAACACAAACATGATGCCGACCACCACAAGGGTCAGGATCGCTTGGCCAGTTTGCGAAAGGGTCAACAGGTCCGCCACGGGTCGTCCTTATCTGGGAACATCTGTTTGTGCAGTGTCGCCTATTGCGCAGGCTGCGACAACCGTCGGGGTTGCACCAAATACATCCCCACCATCATCAGTCCAAGGGCTGCCCAAATCAAAGGCGCATATGCCTCGCCCAGAAAGATGCGCGCCCAAAACAGGCCAAACAGGGTTACGAGATAACTGATCTGCACGGTAAAAACCGGTCCGGCCGCACTGACAAGCCACACATATCCTGCATAGGTCAGAACATGCGCCACGGACGAGGCCACAAGGGCGGCATCAGGTGCACCCCAAGGTGGCCGGGGATCAATGAACTGACCACTTCCAAGCGCCAAGGGGAGGCTAATGATCGCCCCGACAAGCGAAGCACCAAAGAGCACTTGCAGCGAGTCTAGTCCCTGCGTGCCCCATTTCGCGACAAAGTTGCCCTCAAACGCGTAACACAGACACACCGTGATTACGACAGCGATCCAGAACAGTGGCAGTGCTCCGCTCATAGATTGCCCTGGCAGGGCAATCAGCAGAACCGCACAAAGCCCCAACAACAGTCCGCAAAAGCGGCGCGTTTCAAAGCGATCCAACCCAAGTCCAAGTGCGATGGGGAACGCCAACATGGGGATCAGGCTGAACAGGATCGAAATAACTCCGGCGGGCAAGTGCACAGCCGCTTGATAGCTGCCCGAATTGGGGATGACCGTGCCAATCATCGCGATGATGAGATACAGCTTGAGGTGGCGGGGTTGAAACGGAAGTGGCACACCGCGCGCGCCACACAACAACGCCATGATGCAAACGCCAATAACCGATTGCCAGAAGATCAACCCAAAAGGGCCATAGCCTTCGGATACTGCAATTTTGGTCATCGGCTGGGTAAAACCCCACCCGGCCCCAAACAGGACAAGGGCGCTGGTGTAAAAGACGCGGTCTTTTGTCGTCACGGACCGTCCCGCAGCAGCAAACCGTTCTGCCGAACTGGAACCACACGAGTCGCCATGCCTGTTTTGTCGTCCGTTTCCACATAAACGCCGCTTAGCGTTGCATCACCCATGGCGGGGGTAAAGCGATCCTTTTGCATGCCCGTAATGAAACGCCGCATGGGCTCTGCTTTTTCCATACCGATCACAGAGTTATAGTCGCCGCACATGCCCGCATCCGTCAGATAGGCGGTGCCTTTGTCCAGGATCATGGCATCCGCTGTGGGCACGTGGGTATGCGTTCCGACCACAAGGCTCGCCCGGCCATTGGCAAAATGCCCCATCGCCATTTTCTCGGATGTGGCTTCGCAATGCACATCCAATATCACCGCATTGGCCTGACCACCACGTGGGTATGTCTTGAGCGCGAGATCCACCGCGGAAAACGGGTCATCAAAGGCGCGTTTCATGAACACTTGCCCCAGAACCTGAGCCACCAGAACTTTGCGCCCGCCCGGAGCATTAAACAGACGAGCCCCTTTGCCGGGTGCCACTTTTGAAAAGTTAAGGGGGCGGATGATGCGCGGTTCTTGTTCGATGAACTGGTGCATATCACGTTGATCAAAGGCATGATCGCCCAAGGTGATCACATCGGCCCCAGCATCCAGAAGCCCCTTGGCATGGCTGCCCGACAGCCCCATCCCCGACGTGGCATTTTCGCCGTTCACGACAACAAAATCCAATTTCCATGCAGTGCGCAGCCCTGGCAGATGTTCTGCCACAGCTTTACGGCCCGCACGGCCCATCACGTCTCCGAGGAATAAGATTCGCATGCGGTGGTCGTATGGCCGTGTGCACAGAAGGGCAAGGGGTCGCGCGTGGATTCGACGCCACGTCCGGCTATGTAAGAAAAGCTCCGCTTATGTGCGAAGAACTGCACCGGGATTCATGATACCATGCGGATCCAACGCAGTTTTGATGCTGCGCATGACGGCCAGCTTAGTGGGATCGCCATACCGTTCCAGATCCGCCACCTTAAGGCGCCCTACGCCATGTTCCGCGCTGACCGATCCGCCCATATCGTGTACGATATCGTGCAAGGTCCGTTTGACGCGATCGCGTTCGCAGAGATAGTCGTTGCGGTCTTTTCCCGGCATCGGAAAGACGTTGTAATGCAGGTTGCCATCCCCCACGTGACCAAAACAATTGATCCGAAATGCACCCAGTTTTTGTATCGCCACATTGGCCTGTTCAATGAAATCCGGCAAAGCCCCCAACGGCACCGAAAGATCGTGACTGGACACCGAACCTATCCGCCGATTGGCTTCTGGCATATGTTCGCGCACGGACCAGAATTCGTCTGACTGGGCCTGTGATTGGGCGACGATGCCATCCCGAACAAGCCCTTCCGCGACGGCCGCTTCAAACAGACGTTCCAGTGCCGCTTGCGGCGACTGCCCTGCTGACAGCCCAAGTTCGATCAATACGCTCCACTCTGGGTCTGCTGCAAAGGGGCGGCGCACGTCGGGCAATGTCTCTTTCATGAACTCAAGACCTTGGCCGTTCAGAAGTTCGAACGCGCTGATCGCGTCCCCCAGCATACTGCGCCCCAGCGACAGCAGTTTGAGCGCTTGCAAAGGGCTGCCCACAACCATCATCGCGGTGCTGACTTGGGCGGGTTTGGGCCACATCTTCAAAGAGGCCGCAGTAATAATACCCAAGGTCCCTTCGGCACCAATCAGCAGATTGCGCAGATCATAGCCCGTGTTATCTTTGCGCAGCCGCGACAGCCCATTCCAGATGGCGCCATCGGGCAGCACAGCCTCCAATCCCAGGCACATATCGCGCGCATTGCCATAGCGCAGAACACCCGTACCGCCTGCATTCGTCGCTAAATTGCCCCCGATCTGAGCCGTTCCCTGCGCCGCCAAAGACAAGGGAAACAGCCGATCCACATTGTTTGCTGTTGATTGCACTTCTGCCAAAACGACGCCAGCCTCAGCTATCAGAACGTTTTCATCTGGATAAACCGCCCGCACCGCTTTCATGCGCTCTAATGAGATCAGCAGCGGCGCGTGCCCGTCTTGCAGGATTTGTCCACCAACGAGGCCCGTTCCGCCCCCATAAGGCACCACGCCCACTTTGGCGGCGTTTGCTTCTTTCACCAAAACTGCAACCTCTTGCACAGTGCGTGGTCGCGCCAAAACGCCAACTTGACCGGCCCACCGTCCGCGGGGTTCTTCTAAATATCGGGGTTCAGGACTGGCACAAACCTCGTCAGGCAAACACGCGCGCAAGCGCGTTTCAAAAGCGGGATCAGCAGAATTCAAAGTCATAAAACAGAGTTGTTCAATTTGCCGACGTGACGCAAGCGCTATTCGGGATCGCGCAACCATTCTGGCGACAGAACCATGATCGTCGGGCGGCTTGGAAGCCGGTCCAAAGACACGTCAATCGAGGCCCCAGGAACACGCACGACTTGGAACGTGTCCTGCATACCTGACAGAAAATCAACCAAAGTGAGTTCGCCAAACCAATGCATCGGGATGACAATCGACGACCGCAACCGCGTTAAAATCCGTTTCATAGTCGCCAGATCCACTGTTGTGCCCCCATCCACAGCCGCCATAACAACGTCCAGCCGCCCGATGGCAGCGTATTGTTCGGGCGAAGGCTCATGATGCAGATGTCCAAGATGGCCGATACACAAACCCGCCATTTCAAACACAAAAACAGAATTTCCATTGGGTTCGATCCCACTGCCAAATCTGCTGCGAATGTCTGTCGATACGTTGCGGATCAAGACCTCTCCCAGATCCAGATTGTGCGAAATGGGTTCTCCGAATGTGTCACTCCACCCCGGTAAGACATTTGGGATCTTGGGGTCCGGGAATGCGGTCCAATGTGTGTCGTGGGCGTGATTCATCGTGACCACATCTGGGATCAAAGGCGTCGTACCGACAAAGCCTGTGAAATCGGTGATCATGTTCAAACCACCCGCACTTTGGATCAGAAAGGATGCGTGGGCGATGTACTGAATTCGGGCCGTTTCATCCGCGACAGGATCTTGCCAGCTCGCCTTGTGGATATACTCGACGCCCGGGGCAGATTGCGCAAGCGCGTGGCAATGACTTGGCGTTCGCTCTTGAGCGACCCCGATATGAGGCACAGCCATCGCAAGAAAAGCAATCGTCTTTAAAAAACGCATATCGTCCCCTCCTGAGTCAGCAGGTTAAAGAGCGCGTGACCAAAATCAACTCTCGAGTGTGTGAAGGCAGTGGCATGGGCGCATCCGACGCGATGTTCGCACAAATTTTACCGAACCTGCGCTATCCCATTAGCAGGATCTTCACCGAATCGTCCAAGGATGGAGGGCGGTAAGGAGA
The DNA here is from genome assembly GCA_938038825.1 of uncultured Paracoccaceae bacterium. Classification (GTDB taxonomy): domain Bacteria; phylum Pseudomonadota; class Alphaproteobacteria; order Rhodobacterales; family Rhodobacteraceae; genus Aliishimia. The sequence goes on from CALHST010000091.1 coordinate 5,717, forward strand.
GGGATGGTTTTGCTTTGGTTCGTTCAGGGATTGTTAACTTGCATCCGACTTTCCGCGGCGATCCCCGCGCAATGAAGAATACAACACATGGCTGCGCCACCGTCCATCAATCTGCAAATAGCTTTGCGCGACGCCTTCATATTTGAAGCCACTTTTTTCCAACAACCCGCGCGAGGCTTGGTTTTCCGGCAAACACGCCGCTTCGACCCGGCTAAGATCCATCCGGGTGAATGCGTGATGCACAAGAGCCAAAATAGCCTCTTGCATGTAACCTTGTCGCGCAAAGGAAAGGCCCGTCCAATATCCCAAAGTCGCGGATTGCGCAGGACCGCGCCGAATATTGTCCAGAGTGATCGCCCCGATCAAGGCCCCATCATCACGACGGGTCAAAAACAAGGGCACTGCAGATCCAGAATTAATGGACCGCTGGGCCCAATATACCCGGTTGGTGAAAGCTTTGCGGCTTAAATGATCCTCGGACCAACGCGGTTCCCATGGAACCAAATGCGCTTCACTGGCTTGGCGCAATGCAACCCATGGTCTGAAATCGGCATGAACCGGCAGGCGCAGCGTCAACCGCTCTGTCTCGATTTTGACTTTGCGCCGAACCAGAAGCATCAGGCCACGCGGCGCTCCTGCAAAGCTTCCATGGTCGGCGCGCTTTCAACAGGACCATAAAGAGCCATGGCAGCCGGGGCGTTTTGCACAATCTGGGCCGCAAAATCACGCACATCGCCAGTTGTCACCGCGTCAATGCGTGCGACGGTTTCTTCCAGATTGGGAACCCGTCCCCAAATTTGAACCATCCGCGCCAAACGTTCCGCGCGATTTCCTGGGCTTTCAAGACCCATCAACAATCCGGCTTTCATCTGTGCCCGGGCCCGCGCCACTTCTGCGGCAGACATATCGTCAGTGGCGCGTTTCATCTCATCAATACTCAGTTCCGCCAATTCTGGAAGTTGCTCACCCGACGTACCAGAGTAGATCGTGATCATACCTGTATCGGCATAGGCACCAGCTTGCGCAAAAATCGTATAGCACAGCCCACGATTTTCGCGGATTTCTTGGAATAATCGTGACGACATACCCCCACCCAGGATCGACGCATAGACTTGCGCCACATAGATCGCATCATCCCGGTAACCGGGGCTTTCAAAGGCTAATGCGAAATGGGCTTGCTCCAGCCCTTTGACACGGCGCACTTCACCGCCCGCAAAACGCGCAAGATCTGCATCTTTCTGACCCTGTTTGTTCAAATGGCCAAAAAGCTGTTCTGCCACCAGACACAGCGCGTCATGATCGACAGCGCCGGCGGCTGCCAAGATCATCTGTTCAGGGCCATAGTTTTCTGACACAAAACCCGCCAAATCATCGCGGGAAAAGGCACTGACCCGTTCCGTTGGACCAAGGATGGTGCGTCCAATGGGTTGTTCGGGATACGCTTTTTCTTGCAGCCAATCAAAGATCACATCATCGGGTGTGTCCAAGGATTGACCAATCTCTTGCAAGATCACACCCCGCTCCACTTCAATCTCGTTTGGATCGAAAACGGGATTCAGCAGAATGTCTGCCAGAACATCGACCGCCAAGGGAACATCAGCCTCAAGCACACGGGCATAGTAAGCAGTGACTTCGCGAGAGGTATAGGCATTGATGTACCCCCCCACATCTTCAATCGCCTCTGCAATCTGCAATGAGGTGCGCTTTGCAGTCCCTTTAAACGCCATATGTTCCAGAAAATGGGCAATGCCGTTTTGTTCGACGCGCTCGTTGCGCGCACCCGCCGTCACCCAAATCCCAACACTTGCCGAAGCAAGCCCCGGCATATGTTCCGTTACAACGCGAAAGCCGTTCGACAGCGTATGGGTTTTAACAGTCACGCAGAGATATTCCCTTTAATGTGGGCTTTCAAAGCCTCTAGATCGTTCGGCACGTTTGTCAGTCGCTCTGATCGCTCATACAGATCAGCCATGCGAGAGGGAAGAGGCGGTCGTATCCCTGTGGCCGCTTCCACGGCATCCGGGAATTTAGCAGGGTGCGCGGTCGCAAGCGTGATCATGGGGGTTGCGGTATCGGGCCGTTCCTGCGCCACTTTCACCCCCACGGCCGAGTGCGGGCAAAGCAGTTCACCCGTCTCTGCCAGCGATGCTGTAATCTGTGCCGAAGTTTCAGCCTCGGATGCACGTCCTGACAAATAGGTTTCCTGCAAAGCTTGCATGGCACCTTGGCTGATATCAAACCCACCCTCACCCAGTTCAGACATCAATTGCGACACGGCAGCGCCATCGCGATTATAGGCGTCAAACAAGGCCCGTTCGAAATTCGACGACACCTGAATGTCCATGGACGGGCTGATCGAGGGGATCGTATCGCCCTTGTGGTACCCCTGCCCGCTGAGCGCGCGGTGCAAAATGTCATTCTGGTTGGTGGCAACCACCAGTTTGTCCACGGGCAAACCCATGGATTTCGCGATGTATCCTGCGAAGATGTCGCCAAAATTTCCTGTGGGCACTGTGAAACTAACGGCGCGATGTGGCGCGCCGACAGACACTGCAGACGAGAAGTAATAGACGACTTGCGCCAAAACCCGTGCCCAGTTGATCGAATTCACGCCCGCCAATTTCACGCCATCGCGGAACTCAAAATCATTGAACATATCCTTAAGGCGCGCCTGACAATCATCAAAATCCCCATCCAGCGCCAACGCATGCACATTCGAGGCCGTTGGCGTGGTCATCTGGCGGCGTTGCACTTCGGAGACACGCCCATGGGGGTAAAGGATAAACACATCCACATTGTCCAAGCCTTGAAACGCTTCGATTGCAGCAGAACCTGTATCACCGGAGGTTGCACCAACAATGGTCACGCGGTCCCCGCGTTTCGCCAATGCAGCTTGGAACAATTGACCAATAAGCTGCATCGCGAAGTCTTTGAAGGCCAGTGTGGGGCCGTGGAACAGCTCCAAAAGGAAGTGTCCCTG
>CALHST010000092.1 GCA_938038825.1 uncultured Paracoccaceae bacterium
GGCAAATCGGGGGAGGTATTCTTGTAACAAAGCACTGTCAGCCCGCCCCCCTTTCAGCGCTTGTGGAATTTTTTCGGCATCGACCCCAGCGTCGATCGCCAATTGTGTGGCTTCCGCGACAGCAAGAAACCCAAGACCGCACAGAACCTGATTGATAAGTTTTGTGGTCTGCCCTGCCCCCGCCGGTCCCATATGTGTGTAGTTGGATGCCACATGCCGCAGCGCCTTGTGGGCGCGTTCAACGTCCGCCACGTCGCCACCCGCCATCAGGGTCAACTCACCGACCAGCGCTTTTGGTGCCCCCCCAGACAAGGGACTATCGACCCAAGCCATACCACGCTCGGCCGCCATTTTGGCAAACTTACGTGTGGCGTCAGGTTCGATTGAGGACATGTCGATGATCACGGTTCCTTTGGCAGCCCCGTCGACGATGCCATCCTTACCAAAGGCCGCAAGTCCGACAATGCGGGATGCATTCAGGCTGGTAATAACAAAATCAACCCCTTGCGCAGCCTCGGCTGCCGTGTCCGCGGCGTTCGCGCCCTTTTCCACAAGGGCTGCGACCTTGTCAGTGTCGAGATCAAAGACAGTCAACGAGTTTCCTGTTTCCAGAAGCCGCGTTCCGATAGCGCCGCCCATGGCACCTGCGCCAATCAAGGCGATTTTCTCACTCATATCAGTGTCTCCCGAACATAAGCTTCCGCTTGAACCACAACGTCGCGATAAGGCTTGGCAATATCAATTTGCCCACCCCATTCATCGCAGGTCAAAGGCTCTAACGCGTCAAACTGGCTGTCGAGCAGCGCGGGTGGCATAAAATGCCCCGGTCTTGCAGTGACCCGTTGGACCAATACGTCCCGAGGCGCGTCCAAATGCATGAAATGCACCGGTTCGGACACTTGGGCACGGATCCAATCCCGATACGTCTTTTTCAAAGCAGAACAGCCAATAACGATTGGGCCAGCATGATGCGCAAGTGCGCGCCCCACATCCGCAAGCCAAGGTTCGCGATCTTCGTCTGTCAGCGGAATTCCATCTGTCATCTTGGCAATGTTGCGCCCAGGATGCAGATCATCGCCATCAACAAAATCCAATTTACTCAAGGCAGACAAGGCGACACCCACGGATGACTTCCCACATCCCGAAACGCCCATGAGCACATAACACCGCATCAGAGCGACGCCGTGATGCCGCCATCCACATACAGTGTGTGGCCGTTTACAAAACTGGACGCCGCGGACGACAGGAAAATACAGGCCCCCACCAGCTCTTCCACATTGCCCCAGCGACCAGCCGGGGTGCGTTTTTCAAGCCATGTCGTAAAGTCAGGATCCGCCACAAGAGCCGCATTCAAAGGGGTGTCAAAATAGCCCGGCGCAATCGCATTGCATTGCAGCCCATGCTTGGCCCAATCCGTAGCCATTCCTTTGGTCAAATTACCAACCGCGCCCTTTGTGGCCGTATAAGGCGCAATGCCGGGACGCGCTAAAGAGGTCTGGACCGAGGCAATGTTGATCACCTTACCTTTGCCTCTTGCGATCATGTGGCGCGCAACGGCTTGTCCGACATGAAAGACGCTAGCGACATTGGTTTGCAAAAGCTTCTCAAACGCATCCGCCGGGAAATTCTCAAGTTCGCCACGATGTTGCATGCCAGCGTTGTTGACCAGTATGTCGATGGGGCCGGTACCGGACTCGTAGGCGTCAATCATGGCGCGCACCGCGTCATGGTCGGTGGCATCAAAACGCAATGTGTCAACTTGTGCACCGTCCGCGCTTAGTTCTTTTGCCGCCGCTGCCAACTTGTCCGCGTCACGCCCGTTCAAAATGATCCGCGCGCCTGCCTTCGCCAGCCCATGCGCCAAAGCAAAACCTATTCCTTGAGACGATCCAGTAATGAGGGCACTGTGCCCCTGTAGGGAAAATAGGTCCATTGGGTCTCTCCATTAAGAATTAGGTCATCACGCTTGCCGAATCTTTATGTTACCGATAACAGTCAAAGTCAATAGTTACCGATAACACCACATGATACGCAGGAGAAACGGATGTCCAAGCCAAGCATTCTTCAGGTTGGTCCCTACCCAGCCTGGGACCAGGAACCACTGGATCAAGCCTTTGACGTTAAGCGGCTTTTTGAGGCAAGTGACGCAACCGCATTCCTGTCAAAGCATGGCCCATCGGTTCGCGCCATAGCGACGCGGGGGGAGCTTGGTGCGGATGCAGATATGATTGCCGCTTGCCCCAAACTTGAAGTGATTTCTGTCTATGGTGTCGGGTATGATGCCGTTGATCTTGAGGCGTGTCGCGCCCGAAATATCAGGGTCACCAACACACCAGATGTTTTGACGCAAGATGTCGCGGATCTGGGCATGGCCATGATGTTGTGCCAGTCTCGCGGCATGATTGGTGCAGAGACATGGGTGCGCGATGGGTCGTGGGCACGCGAGGGACTTTACCCCCTGAAACGCCGAGTCTTTGGTCGCAAAGCAGGTGTTCTGGGGCTTGGGCGGATCGGTTTTGAAGTTGCCAAACGCCTAACTGGATTTGACATGGACGTCGCATATTCCGACATCGAGGCAAAAGATTACGCCCCGGATTGGACGTTTATGGCCGATCCATTGGATCTTGCACAGCACAGCGATTTTCTATTTGTCACGTTGGCAGCTTCGGAACATACGCGCCACATTGTGAATGCCGACTTAATTAACGCAGTGGGTCCTGAAGGGATGATCATCAACATCTCGCGCGCAGCCAACGTTGACGAAAACGCCTTGATCGCGGCACTTGGTTCAGGCGCGCTTGGGTCAGCAGCATTGGATGTCTTTGAAGGCGAACCCGCGCTTGATCCACGGTTCCTAGAGTTGGACAATGTCTTACTACAACCACACCATGCCTCTGGCACCATCGAAACACGCAAAGCGATGGGCAAACTCCTGCGTGATAACCTGACCGCGCATTTCGCAGGCGATGGCCTGCTAACACCCGTATTGTGAGGACGTTATGAAATCTATCGTGGCACATGGCGCAAAAGACTTGCGTATTGAAGACATTGATCCCCCGACACTTGGCCCCGGGCAAGTCCTGATCAAAATGGCGGCAGGTGGGATTTGTGGATCTGACCTGCACTATTACAACCATGGTGGTTTTGGCCCGATTCAATTGAAAGAACCGATGACACTGGGCCATGAGGTCGCAGGCCATATCAAGGAGTTGGGCGACGGTGTCACAGGACTTGCCAAGGACGATCTGGTGGCGATTTCCCCGTCTCGCCCGTGCGGCACTTGCAGCTATTGCGCTGAAGGGTCACAGAACCACTGCCTCCACATGCGGTTCTACGGCTCTGCTATGCCGTTTCCCCACATCCAAGGCGCATTCAGCGAATACGTCGTGGCGGAACAAACACAGTGTGCGCTGGCCAACGGTCTGACTGTTGGCGAAGCTGCAATGGCCGAGCCACTGTCCGTGGTCCTGCATGCAGCACGCCAAGCCGGCGATTTATTCGGCAAGCGGGTCCTAGTCACAGGATGTGGACCCATCGGTTTGTTGGCAGTTCTTGTCGCCCGCCAAGCGGGGGCATTGGATGTCGTTGCAACAGACATCACTGATTTCACTCTGTCTAAAGCGCGGGAAGTGGGCGCGGATTCAACCATCAATGTCGCCAAAGACAGCGGGCAACTGGCACAGTATGAAGCAAACAAGGGACATTTTGACGTCTTGTTCGAATGCAGTGGTGTCGCACAAGCTTTGGCCGCTTCGGTGCCCGTGTTGCGCCCAAAAGCCACGATTATGCAGCTTGGCCTTGGTGGCGACATGACCTTGCCCATGCAAGCAATGACTGCGAAGGAACTACAGCTTAAGGGGTCCTTCCGCTTTCATGGCGAGTTCTTCACAGCTGTTTCTATGATGCGCAGTGGTCGGCTGGATGTAACTCCGCTTGTTACCCATGCTTTGCCGATGCGTGACGCGGTCAAGGCCTTTGAACTTGCCTCTGACAGATCACAGGCTGTCAAAGTGAACATTATCTTCTGAACCGGATGCAAAGGGGCACCAAACCTCTGCCGCAGCACACCAATCGTGCCGGACCGTGCCGTTAGCAATGACAGACGCAATACAACGCTTGGCCCTGTCAGCGATTACAATCTATAAGCGCGCAGGCGGCGCACTTCTGGAACTGACGACCGCGTTCAGCAGCGTGGAAAGCACAGACACAGTATGACAACCGACACACACACAACACACACGGCCGACGAAGACGCCCGCAATCGGGATATCAAGATTTATGTGAATGGCGATCTTGTGCACCGCGACGACGCCAAGGTTTCTGTTTATGACAGTGGTTTTATGCTTGGCGATGGCATGTGGGAAGGCATGCGACTTTACAACGGGACTTGGGCGTTTTTCGACGAACACATGGACCGTTTCTTTAACTCCTGCAAATCCGTGTCTTTGGACGTGGGGATAGACAAGGCCGGGATAATGGACGCCCTAACGCGTACAGCAGAAGCAAACGGCATGGTGACGGACGTACATTGCCGTTTGATGCTGACACGCGGTGTGAAGGTCAAACCGTTCCAGCATCCAAGCCTCAGCCAAAGCGGGCCAACACTGGTCATCATTATGGAACATTCCAAACCAGTCGAAGCCCTGCAATCCAAAGGTATCCGGCTTGCCACTGTACCGCAGGTCCGCGGGCTGCCCATGGCGCAAGATGCCAAATACAACAGCCACTCCAAACTGAATTGCGTGATCGCTTGCTTACAGGCCGAACAAGCGGGCGCGGATGAGGGGCTGATGCTGGACCCCCATGGCTTTGTGAACACCACCAACGCCTGTAACTTCTTCATCGTGCGACGCGGCGCGGTTTGGACCTCGACCGGGGATTACTGCATGAACGGCGTCACCCGGCAAAAGGTGATTGACCTGTGCCGCGCCAACGACATTCCGGTCTTTGAAAAGAACTATTCCCTTTATGAGGCTTATGGCGCAGATGAGGCGTTTCTAACGGGCACTTTTGGTGCACAAACCCCCGTGGCCAGTATCGACGGCAAGCCCATCGGCACCGGTACGCGACCTGTGACGCAACGCATCCGCGAACTATACAAAGCCTTGATCGCAGAACATACGGGCGGTTGAGCTGAAGCTGCCTGTTCTAAGGGCTCAGCTAAAACTCCGATTATTCAAACAATCTAGTGGTCCTGCAAACACTGCGAGAGGATATGTGAAAGCACCCCTCCTTTTCGCAACAATACAACCTCTTGCCGCGTTTCCACAGCCGCGATGCAC
>CALHST010000093.1 GCA_938038825.1 uncultured Paracoccaceae bacterium
GGCGACGTGCTGGAAGACGGGCAAGAGGGTGAGCTGGTGTTCACCACCATCACCAAAGAAGGCATGCCCATGATCCGCTATCGCACGCGCGATCTAACGCGGTTGATGCCCGGCACGGCGCGGTCGATGCGGCGGATGGAAAAGATCACGGGGCGGTCGGATGACATGATCATTCTGCGCGGTGTGAACGTGTTCCCCACGCAGATCGAGGAACAGGTTTTGGCGACTGAACCGCTGGCTCCCTACTTCCAGATTGAGCTGATCAAGGACGGACCCATGGACGCGATGCGCGTGCATGTAGAACTATCCCCAACGGCCAGCGACAAAGATGCAGCAGGCGCCGATTTGCAGGGGCGCATCAAGACGATGGTGGGTGTGTCCACACAAGTTGTCGTCGGCGATCCGGGTGCTGTGCCACGCAGCATGGGCAAGGCCGTGCGCGTCGTCGACAACCGGGCCAAGGGCTAAACGCCGATGGCCCGCACCGTTGCCAAAGACCACGATGCCAAGCGGCTGCACATCCTGAAAACCGCCGCACGTGCGTTTGCCGAAGCCGGAATTGCGCGTGCATCCATGGCGCACATCGCGACGGCTTGCGGGATCTCAAAGGCCAATATCTATCATTACTATGACAGCAAAAACGCCTTGTTGTTCGATATCCTTGATACGTATTTGTCCGAGCTGCGCGATGTGCTGTGTACCCGCCACCCATCACAAAGCCCCGAACAACAGCTGCACGCGTTTACCCGCGCCGCTTTGCTGGCCTATGATGGCATGGATGCAGAACACAAGATCCAGACCGAGGGGCTGCCGTTGTTGCCAGACGATCAGCAACAGATCCTTAAGTCGTATCAACGCGATATGGTTGCCAGCCTGACTGGAATTTTGCGCGGCCTTGCACCCGCGACATTGGATCAAGATCCCGCAAAGTGTCATGCAACCGCGATGTCGATCTTTGGCATGTTGAACTGGTTTTATATGTGGAACCCAGATGCCGACACAGCAACCCGCGAAGATTATGCGACGCTGGTGGCAGGCATTGCAGTCTCTGGCGTTTCAGGTCTGTAATTCTCCGACACGGCTCATTCCAAAAAATACGGTCATGAAATTGACGGGTTTCAAAGTGCTGGCATGTGATGTTCTTGGCACTCTGATTGATTGGGAACGCGGCATTGCCAAAGCGCATAAAGCAGAATTGGCAAGCGGCAAACCGACGACATACGTATGCGTATGCTACTGCCTGGCGATGAACCATGCAGTTACGTATGGAAAGAACTCTGCCCTTGGGGAAACAAGATCAGATATATGATAGGAATGGCGGCGCCGCCAAGGTTGGCGTGCGGTTTCAATATCCTTACCCGGCTCTCACCGGGTTTTACGCGCGAACGGAATGATCCCTCGGCCGTGGTGATCGGCTGTCTTTGGGATGAAACGCAAGCTATGTGGCCACGGCGACCACTATGACGCGATTGGGTTAAATCGAACTTTGCCCACCGTACGCTGGAGTTGGTCAATGTTCGTCGTAATCGACTTCGATCACGTCCGTCAGCGGGAATGACTGGCAGGACAGGATAAAACCGGCGCGGACTTCGTAGTCTTCCAGCGCATGATTGGCCGCCATTTCGACCTCGCCCGTCAGCAATTTACATTTGCAGGTCGAACACACGCCCGCTTTGCAGGCATACGGCGCGTCCAGCGCATTATCGAGTGCCGCATCCAGAACTGTGGTGTTGCGGTCCATCTGGATTGTGCGGGTGGCCCCATCCATGGTCACGCGCGCCATGGTTTGTTGCGTGGCCGGGTTTTCATCGGCATGAACTGCGCTGCGTTCCAAACGCCCCGGCTGGCCAGAGGCAAAGAGTTCGAATTTGATCTGATCTTCGGTCAGCCCGTGATCTTTCAAGGACGCCGCGATGCCCAGCATCATTGGTTCCGGCCCGCAAATGAACGCGGTATCAACGCTGTCGATATCAATCCAATGTTCAAACAGGGCCGCGCATTTTTCCGGATCAACGCGACCGCGGAACAACTCGATATCCTGCGCATCTGACTCCAGCACGTGAATGACCGACAACCGACCCATATGCTGGTTCTTTAGGTCTTCGATCTCTTCCCGGAACATGATCGTGTTCACGCCCTGATTGGCATAGACCAAGGTGAAGCGTGCATCCGGTTCGGCCATCAGCACAGTTTTCATGATCGACAAGACTGGAGTAATCCCGGACCCACCCGCAAACCCAAGATAGGTCTTGGGCTGTTCCGGTGTAATGGGCGTATGAAAATTGCCCATCGGTTCCATGGCCTGCAGCACCATACCGGGTTCCAGCTGATCATTCGCCCATGTGGAAAACGCCCCACCAGCCACTTTCTTGATCCCCACTTTCAGCACACCGTCGTCACGCCCCGCACAGATGGAATAGGACCGGCGGATTTCAACCCCGTCAAAGTCACGCTTAAAGGTCAGGTATTGCCCTTGGATGAAGTCGAAATTGCCACTGCCATTGGGCTGCAACGTGACCTCGACCGCATCGCGGATGGTTTTGCGCACATGGGTCACGGTCAAGTCATGAAAGCGGGCCATAGCGGTTTTCCCTAGAGACATTTGAAGTAATCGAACGGTTCCAGACACGCGGTGCAGCGCCACTGCGCCTTGCACGGGGTGGACCCGAACTGACTGATGCGTTCCACGGCATTGGATTGGCAATGTGGGCAGGCGTCGGGACCGCCCGACGGATTGGGGGGCGCAATGCCATATGCGGTCAAGCGGGCCTTGCCCTTGTCCGACAGCCAATCTGTGGTCCACGCAGGTGCGATCTGTGTTTTGATGCGCACGTCTTTGATCCCATGACCCTGCAGCGCAGTTTCGATATCCATCGCAATCACAGATATCGCTGGACAGCCGGAATAAGTTGGGGTTACGGCAACCTCCACTGTATCGCCGTCCCACGCCACGCCGCGCACAATGCCCAGATCCACAACTGAAATCACAGGGATTTCAGGGTCGGGCACCGCATCCAGCCATTCCCATATCTGGGCCGTGTCGGGGTTCACCACGTCGCACCGGGATAGGCGCGCTGCAGCCATTGCATCTGCGTCAGAAGATGGCCCAGATGTTCCGAATGCCTGTAACCACTGCGCCCACCGGAATGGGCAAAATCGCTGTCCGGGCGGGTCAAGGTGGCGTCTTGCAAGACCTGTGCCACGGCCACGTCGTACAGCAATCGCAAAGCGGTAGGATCCGGGGCAATTCCGTCAGAGACGAGTGCGGCGTCTACCGCGTCATTTTCGAACATCTCACCCACATAAGGCCACAGTTTGGTCAACGCGGCCTGCATTCTGATGTGGCT
>CALHST010000094.1 GCA_938038825.1 uncultured Paracoccaceae bacterium
GAAAACTGGTGCGGATACTTTTGCGCATCATCTGGCGAAAGCCCAACCGCTGTCAGCATTTCCGCAACGCGCTCTGCCTTTTGTGCGGTTGATGGAGGGGTTTCAAGCGCGTGGAAGGGTTCTGTGATTAACCGTTCGACGCGATGTCGGGGATTGAAACTGCCATAGGGGTCTTGGAACACAACCTGCAGGTTTCTGCGGATATCTGGATTAGGTTTTGCGCCGGAATAGACGGGTGTCCCGTTCAGCGTGATTGTCCCGTGCTGCGTAGGTTCTAATCCCAGTACCGCCCGTGTTAGGGTCGATTTTCCGCAACCAGATTCCCCGACTAACCCCACGCGTTCGCCCTTTTGGATCGTGAAGCTGACGTTGTTGACTGCCCGAAATGCGCCGGGGGCCGCAAACAAGGATTTTCGGGGTAATTTGTAATCTCGTACCACGTTTTTTACCTCTAACAAGGGTTTGGGCGCGGGCGGGATCGGCAGATCCACGCGGTGTCGCGAGGCGTCGAACAGCATTTTGGTATAGGGGTGCTGCATGGTGTGCAGCAGATCCGGCATCGCGCCTTGTTCGACAATGTCCCCATTTCGCATAACGCAGATGCGGTCCGCCATGTCAGCGACAACGGCTAGATCATGCGTGATCATCAGCAGCCCCATGCCGTGTTCCCGGGCCAACCCTTTCAGCAGATCAAGGATTTGGGCTTGTGTTGTCACGTCCAGCGCAGTTGTTGGTTCATCTGCGATCAACAATCGCGGCCGCAGGGCGATGGCCATGGCAATGACCACACGTTGGCGTTGCCCGCCGGACAATTCGTGCGGATACCGGGCCATGGGAAATCGGTCTGGCGGCAAACCCACCCGTGTCAGAACGTCTTGCGCACGGATCTTGGCCTGATCGCGCGGCATGGCTTTGTGGATAAGGATGGTTTCCATCACCTGCGCACCGATGGTCTTAACCGGGTTCAGCGCGGTCATCGGTTCTTGAAACACCATGCCGATGTCATTGCCGCGCAATGCGCACATGGTGTCTTCAGAGGCTTGCAGAAGATCGTTTCCGTCCAGAACTATCGACCCCGTCGCGCGGGCAGCTTTTGGCAATAATCCCATGACAGCCAATGCCGTCATCGACTTGCCAGAGCCGCTTTCCCCGGTAACGGCCAAAATCTCGCCCTCTTGCATGTCAAATGACACATCTTTCAGGATCGCAGTATCTTCGATCGATACGGACAATGATTGGACAGAAAGAAGGCTCATACCCGCGAAACCCTTAGTTTAGGGTCAAAGTAATCGCGTAGACCGTCCCCAAGAAGGTTGAGCCCAAGGACCGTCAGAATGATCGTGATCCCCGGCATCAGTGCCATATGCGGCGCCAAAGCAACAAGGGTTTGCGCGTCTGCCAGCATGCGCCCCCAGCTTGGAATAGGCGGCTGTGCCCCAAGGCCAACATAGGACAAACCCGCCTCGGCCAGGATACCGAGTGAGAATTGAATTGTGCCTTGCACGATCAGCAGATTGGCGATGTTCGGCAGAATATGTTCGACACTGATGCGCAGCCCGTTCTTGCCCGCCACGCGGGCGGCGAGGATGAATTCCCGTTCCCAGACGGGCAGGGCAGCCCCCCTCGCGACACGGGCAAACACGGGGATGTTAAAGATACCGATGGCAATGATCGCGTTAACAGCACCCGCGCCGAGTATGGCCGTGATCAGGATTGCGATCACAAGCGACGGAAAGGCAAAGATCAGATCATTGCCCCGCATGATCACTTCGTCCAGCCAAGATCCTTTGCGCGCAGCGGCCCAAAGCCCAAGTGGCACGCCAAGCACAATGCCAATGCCCACCGCCACCAAAGCCACAGCGATGGACGTGCGTGCGCCCACCATCAGCATACTCAGGATATCGCGGCCAAAATGATCGGTCCCCAACCAATTGGTGAGGTTTGGGGATTGCAGTTTGTTGGGAATATCCAACGACGTGTGATCAAACGGAGTCCAGACAAAGGATAGCGCAGCCGCCAAAAGCACCAAGATGGACAGGCACGCGCCAAGGATCAAAGCGCGGGTCATGTGCGCAGCCTAAGGCGCGGATCAACAAACGCATAGGTCAGGTCCACCAGAAAATTAACCATGATCACGGCGAAAACCAGCAACATGACAACGCTTTCCACGACAATCAGGTCTCGGGCGGAAATGGATTGGAAGATCAGGCGGCCAAGACCGGGCAAATAGAAGACTTGTTCAATGATGATGCCGCCAGCAATCAGAAAGGCAAATTGCAGCCCAAGGATCGTCAACACGGGGATCAAAGCATTGCGCAGACCATGCCGCCAGAGTGCTTGACGGGCTGTCAGACCTTTGGCCCGCGCAGTGCGCATGAAGTCTTCGCCCAAGACGTCCAAAAGGGCAGACCGCATGACGCGCGCAAGAATGGCGGCTTGGGGCAAGGCCAAGGCAACCGCAGGCAAGGTCAGGGATTTGAGGCCAGCAAACAGTCCCTCGTCCCAACCTACAAATCCGCCGGCAGAAAACCAACGCAAATTGATGGCAAAGACCAGCACCAACATCATGGCAAACCAAAAATTCGGGATGGCAACACCCAGTTGCGTCGCCCCCATGACTGTAATGTCGCCGGCACCTCCGCGACGGGCCGCGGCAAAGATCCCTGCGGGAATCGCGATGGCCGTGGACAAGGCAAGGGCATAAAGGGCAAGCGGTAAAGAGACCCAAAGACGGTCTGCAACCATTTCGGATACAGGTGTGCGGTATTGATAGGATGTGCCGAAGTCACCCACCAACATTCCGCCAACCCAATCAAGGTATCTTTGCCATTTAGAGACATCGAGCCCCAGTTCGCTGCGCAGTGCGAGCAATGTGTCCTCGCGTGCATTCACACCCAGCATGAACGACGCGGGGTCACCGGGGGCCACTTCGATGATGGCAAAGATGACCACACTGGCCACAGCGAGACTGAGGATCAGCGATATCAATCGTTTGAGGACATAACGCAGCATGAAGGCACGTTAGGCAGGCAAGGCGAACCCGTCCAGAGCCGTTGTGCTTGTCGGGTTTTGCATTATGTCCAAAGGGATGTTGGAACGCCCCCTTTTTCTTGGTCACGAGATCTATCGCCAATCGTCTTATGGGCAAGTGCATCCTTTGCGGATTCCTCGGGTGAGCACAGTGATGGATCTGTCGAGGGCGCTGGGCTGGTTGCCCAAACATCAATTTCGGGTGTCGCCACGGGCCAAACCTGCGGCGCTGACCCATTGGCATGACGCCGGGTATCTGGCCGCGCTGCAAGCGGCAGAGCGTGACGGCACAGTGAGCGCGGACATTCGTGAACGCTATGGTATCGGGACCCATTCGAACCCGGTTTTTCCGGAAATGTGGCGCAGACCTGCCACCTCGGCTGGGGGGTCCCTGTTGGCGGGGGAATTGTTGCGGGACGGAGGCGTTTTGTATCATCCTGCTGGTGGCACGCATCATGCCTTTCCCGATAGGGCCGGTGGGTTTTGTTATCTGAATGATCCGGTTTTGGCGATGCTATCGCTCCGGCGCAATGGGGCGCAGCGTATTGCCTATGTGGATATTGATGCCCATCACCCGGATGGGGTGGAGTATGGATTTGATCGGGATCCCGATGTGTTGATGGTGTCGGTGCATGAAGAAAAACGCTGGCCGTTCACGGGGGCATTGCAGGATCAGGGTATCGGGAACGTGTTTAATCTGCCGGTGCCGCGTGGATTGAATGACGATGAGATGGCGCTGATCCGGGATGATTTGATCCTGAAACGGGTCGCGGGGTTCAAGCCGGATGCCATTGTGTTGCAATGCGGAGCAGATGCGGTGGACGAAGATCCCCTCTCGCGGTTGTCTTTGTCGAATAATGCGCATTGGGACATTCTTCGTGGACTTATGGGGATGTCACACCGATTTTTGGTTCTGGGCGGGGGTGGTTACAACCCGTGGAGCGTAGGACGTCTGTGGACCGGGGTTTGGGCGACGTTGAATGGACATATCATTCCAGACCGATTGCCCGATGCAGCGGAAACCGTGTTGCGCGGGTTGGAATTCAAAGGCAATTCACGCGGCCGCAATCCGCCAGACCATTGGTTTACGACATTGCGCGATCCGCCGCGTGCGGGTGTCATCCGCGGTGAAATTCGTGCGCGGTTAGCGCATTTGTCTGCCCGCGCGTGAGCTAAAGCTCACCCTACATCATAATCGGCGTCATGCACTTTTTCGAGCCAAGCAGCCGAGGAACCGGACTCGTCTTTTTCTTGCATCGCGATATGTGTCATGCCCGTGTCCGGGGCTGCGCCGTGCCAATGTTCTTCGCCGGGTTCGAACCATACGGTGTCACCGGGATGGATCGCTTGGGGTGTGCCACCCCGACGGCAGATCAGGCCTTTGCCGGACATAACGTACAGCGTTTGGCCATAGGGATGTGTGTGCCACGCAGTACGGGCCCCGGGGTCAAAGCGCACACGCAGCGCGTTGAGACGTGCGGGGGCATCGGTGGAGATGATCGGATCCATCCAGACGTCGCCGGTGAAATAGTCAGGGTTTGGGCGCGAAGATGGGCGGGACCCGGCGGGATGGATTTTCATAGGGGTGGCTTTCTGTTTTGGATCGGAGTGTGAGTATTTTGGGAACAATGAAGAGGGGCATATTGCGCGGAGCTTTGGACATGCTGGAGTGTGTTATCGGCGAAGGTTCAATTGATGGAGAGTATTCTGGACGTCCAGGTTCGTTATGCAACGGAAGACTGGGCAACTTTTGTGGCTTAGCAGTGTTGCTTCGAGATAGTGTGTTGTCAGCGCGGACTTGCGTAGGCTGTTCCATGCAAATTTTAGTTGTTGGAGTGGATATTCGATATTCCCTGTTGGCAACTCTGGCCGTGATTTTCCGATATATTTGAAGGCACGTCGCGTTAATCGATAGGCGCGCCGATATGTGGGTGTATCTAACCAGATAACACCCTGTGCATAGGGCAAAGCCCGTTCAAGCATTGAAGGTCCGCCTTCCAATATCCAGGCGGGTTTTCGGATGATCGCGGCGAGGTGCGTGTTAATCTGCGATGTGCTGCGGGTCTGCCACTGTGTTGTTAACTTGACGGCATCGAAGGACATGTAGGGCAAATGCGCGTTTTCTTTGGCGATGCGCACGGCCAGATGGGTTTTGCCACTTCCATTTGCGCCGGTGATCAAGATGCGGGACGGCGTCATGCGCCGCCCCGTTTGAGAAGGCTCACTTCCAGCTGATCGCCGAAAGATCTGTGGCGGCTGTGGGTGCGTTGGTCCACAGGCCCTGCACGTCGGCTTTGGCGACCGTGAGTTGGGCGAGTTGGAACAAGTATCCGTTCACCGCGTCGCCCGCGATGATTTTCTGAGCATCACCCATGATGGACGCGCGGTTTGCTGGATCTGTTGTTTTGTTCAACGTGTCCATCAGCGCCTGAAAGTCAGGATTATCGTATTGGAAATAATAGTCAGGATTTGCGTAGATCCCGATATCCATCGGCTCGGTATGGCTGACGATGGTCAATCCAAATGTTTTGCCGCGGAATACGGATTCCAGCCATTGGGCCCATTCCACATTGATGATTTCGGCCTTGATGCCGACGTCAGCCAGTTGTGCTGCGATAATTTCACCGCCGCGACGGGCATAAGATGGGGGTGGCAAATGCAGGGTGGTTTCAAACCCGTCAGCGAACCCGGCTTCGGCCAATAGTGCTTTGGCTTTTGCAGGGTCAAATGCGGATCCGCTGGTTAGGTCGACATAGGCCGGATTGTGTGGGGCGAAATGGGTGCCAATGGGCGTTCCATATCCAAACATGGCGCCATCAATGATCGCTTGCCGGTCAATTGCGTGTGCCAAGGCTTGACGCACTTTGACGTTGTCGAAGGGCGGTTGTTTGTTGTTGGTGGACAGGATCGTTTCGCCTTCGGTCGATCCGACCAGCACCTGAAATCGGGGGTCTGCTTCGAACTGGGGCAGGTTTTCGGGGGCAGGAAACCCGCTGAATACGTCCACATCTTCGGCCATAACAGCGGCGAAGGCGGCTGTCGGATCAGAGATAAACTTGAACGTTGCAGACGACAGCGCGGGGGCATCACCCCAGTAATTTTCGTTGCGCGTCAGGGTGATTTTGTCGCCCTGGACCCATTGTGCAAAAGTAAACGCACCTGTGCCGATCGGAGCCTGTTTGATGTCCTGGATGCTTTCTGGTGCCACGATAACTGCGTCACCCCAAGCCAAGTTAAACAGGAAGTTCCCATTTGGTCCGTCAAGGGTCACTTTCACAGTTTGAGGATCAACAACGGTGACGTCTGTAATGCCTGCGAACAGCCCTTTTTGTGCGTTGGTGCTGTCATCTGCGCGGGCACGATCCAGCGAGAATTTCACATCTTCGGCGTCCATCGTAGAGCCATCATGGAACGTGACATTGGAATGCAGTGTGAAGGTGTACACAGTTCCGTCGTCGCTGATCTCCCAACTTTTGGCGAGACCCGCAACCACAGATCCGTCACCCATAAAGCGCGTCAAACCTTCGAATACGTTGGCATAAAGAACCGAGTCAATCGCTTGTGCGGCGGCCGAGGTTGGATCCAGGTGTGGTGGTTCCAGTTGCATCGCGATGGTGATGTCATCTTTGGCTTGCGCCGCCACTGCACTGGCCATCAATGCCGCTGCGCAGGTTACTTGCAAAAGGTGTTTCATGGGTCCGACCCTCCTATTGGTTTTGGCCAGTTTCCATGAATCTCGTCTCTAATCAAGGTTGTGACGCAACAAAGCGCGTGTGATATCTGTTTGCGGTTCGAACCGCCCTGTTCGCTTTGGACCCCTTAGCAGGGTGTCATAAGGGGCCGTAATATCGTCAAACGGCCCCTTTGGCGTTCCCTACAAGTTCAGTGCGAGAACTTCTTGATCTGACCTGCTTTCAGACGCGCGCTGTAAGAATCCAGCTCTGCCCGGACGACTTTCATCAGGAAGTAGAGACAGAAGATGTTGACCACAGCCATAGCGAAGATCGCAGCATCCGAGAAATCAATGACCGGACCAAGATTGGCTGCAGCCCCGATGACAATGAAAATGCAGAACAGGATCTTGAAGACCAGCTCTGTCGTTTTGCTTTCACCAAACAGATACGTCCATGCTTTCAGGCCATAATAAGACCAAGAAATCATAGTCGAGAAGGCAAACAAGATGACTGCGATGGCCAGAACAAACGGGAACCAACTGATCGCAGACCCAAACGCGGCAGACGTCAGCGCCACACCTGTGTTGCCATCTACTGTTGCGATTGCAGATCCCGCTTCGTTCAGCATGTAGTTTCCTGTCGCCTGATCAATGATCAGCTGTTGCGAAATGATGATCACCAAAGCCGTCATCGTGCAGATCACGACCGTGTCGATCAGCGGTTCCAGCAGGGATACAAACCCTTCGGTGATCGGCTCTTTGGTTTTCACAGCCGAGTGGGCAATCGCCGCAGAACCTACGCCCGCCTCATTCGAAAATGCAGCGCGTTTGAAGCCTTGGATGAGTGCGCCGACAAAGCCGCCAGCAACGCCAAGACCCGTAAATGCGCCCGCGAAGATCTGACCAAAGGCCCAGCCGATCATGTTGAAGTTTACGATCAAAACAACAAGCGCAGCGCCGACATACAGGATACCCATGAAGGGTACGATTTTTTCGGTCACTT
>CALHST010000095.1 GCA_938038825.1 uncultured Paracoccaceae bacterium
CTTTGAGATTCCGACGCCCAAACGGGAACAGTTCCACAACCAACATCACAGGCCGAACGTGGTCCAAAACATCGTTTGTAAAAGCAACGCGCGTATCGTGATACGCATCCGTTGCATCATTCCCCTGATCGTCCAGAAGCCGCGAAAAATTGCTGCCATCTGCCCGGATCGGCGGCATTTGGTGTAGCGTTATGCCGGAATAATCAAACTGCTCAACCGGGAATCCCCCAGACACAATGTGCGCGTCATGCCCCGCCTGCGCAAAGGCGCGCCCCAAGTTCAAAGCGCGCGCAAGGTGCCCGGCACCTTGCAGGTGGTTCACAAGGATCAGCACTGGGGCCGTCATGGCTTTGGTTCCAACCGGATAGGGTCGGGCAGCATCTTCCATCCGTCCGTTGTTTTTTCGATTACAAGCAGCTTGTTACGCTTGATGACAAATGGGCAGGGGCCGTGGAAATCCCACCCTGTGGCCAAGGCCAACGCGGCCCGCAGGGTGCCCATATGCGCGACGACAACCGTATCTTGTGTGCGTGCATTCAGCCAGGGTTCGACGCGGGCCAACACCTCGCGCGGGCTTTCGCCATTTGGAGGGCGATAGTCCCAGCCCCAGTGCTCAAGGTCTATAAAGCCCGATGCGGGATCGGCTTTCAGGTCAACGCCTTTCAACCCTTCCCAATCGCCCCAGTTCATTTCTGTGAGTGCGGCGCTGACCTGCGGGGGACGTGATAAAAGTTGCGCGGTTTCTTTGGCGCGGGAGAGAGGGCTGGACCATAGATCGGCGCGGTCCCATGGAGATGGAAACCGCAATCCACTCAGTGTTTCGCGGGCCTCGTCGTCCAGCGGAATGTCCGTGCTGCCTTGCAGGCGATGCATACGGTTCCATGCGGTATGGCCGTGACGGAGTAATGCGATACGGATGCTCATGCGGACCCCTCAATCACAGATCGAATGCCGTCGCCCAACGTGCGCGCGGCAGCGTTCAGCAAGTGATGATCCATGATGTGCTGACGGATCGGGCCGGGTTGCGGTGGAGTGTTCAAGAGTAATTCGAGTTCAAGGGCCAAAGCTTTGGGGCCGTCTTCTGGCGCGGGATAGGTCCCGCGTGGATCCAACACATCAATCAGGCCGGGGCGGTGTTGTGCAAGGACGGGAACGCCATGGGCTTGGGCTTCCAGGTAGATCATGCCGATGGCTTCGTTCACGCCGGGCCAAAACAGAAGGCTTGCGTTTTGATAGGCGCGCGACATGCCATCCGCGTCCAAAAGACCCAAGAACCGAACGCGGTCCCCAAATGGGGCCATGAAGGCTTCGACCTCGGGTCGGGCCGCGCCGTCGCCAGCGATGTCCAGTGTCCAATCGGCTTGGGTTTTCATCAACGACTTGGCAATCAACCGGTAACTGTCGAGCTTATCACCGGGGCGCATCATCGCCGCAGTGAGGATTCCGCCCGTGCGCGTGCTTGGGGCCGGAAGGTCGGACCAAGGCAGGAACGGGTGAAGGTGGATCAGCCGCTGCGATTTGGGCGCATAGTCTTTCAACGCGATCGAGTCCCGTTGCGTGAAATAGAAAATCGCGTCGGCCCGGTGAGCGGCCTCTTCTGCAATTTTGGCAAATAACGCCCAAGGCCCTTCAAGCCGTTTGCGTGCGCGGGTGGATTCAATTTGAACGTAAGGAATGTTCAGCGCATCCGCGACAGTTGGGCCCAGCAGGTCCGGCGCCTTGTAGTAGTTGTGATACGTCACCCATGCGACCCAGCCCTCTGCACGACCTTTTACAATAATCTTAGGGATGTCGTGGTCAGCCTGCGCGATCAACACCTGTTGTGCGCTTCTGTCCCCGGCTTTTTCAAAGCTGCGCAATTCAGAGACGAGGGACGGTGAGAACCCGGCCTTTTGCAGGGCCAAGGTCATCGAGCGCGCGATTTCGCGGTCACCAGACGGGGTGGCATGATTAGGGGACTTGAGCGGCGCGTAAAAGGCGACTTTGCTCATTCCAGCATGGTCCTCAGGCGTTTTTCCAGCTGTGCAATGCCGGGGTGCATCGAAAAGTCCGCTTTTAGGCGCGCTTGGGCTGCGTCTGCCCAACGGGTTGCCTCTGCTGGGTTTTCCGCCACGCGGGTCATCGCATCAGCGAGCGCTTTGGGATCATCACCCGCCAGCAATCCGTGAACGCCGCTGTCGATAAATTCGGGGATGGATGACACGGACGTGCTTAGAAGTGGTACGCGTTGCGACGCGGCCTCCATCAACACATTTGGCAACCCGTCGCGGTCCCCGTCTGAAGCCACCCGAGAGGGTAGAACAAACAGGTCAGCCGTGCGCATTGCTTCGATCACTTCGGGTTGGTCACAGGCCCCGCGCCACGTGATGTGCTTGGAAACGCCAGCTGCTTCCGCATGGGCGCGCATCTCGTCCTTAAGCGCACCGCCACCAATATGGGTCCAGTGCCAATCCAGATCTTCGGGCAACAGGGCGAATGCTTCGATCAGCCGATCAAAGCCCTTTTTTTCGACCAGGCGACCAACTGACAGCATGTGAAACGGTGCACCAACGGTGCGCTGTTCCCGTACGGGTGGTTCCGGGAAGCGGGTCAAATCCAACCCATGATAGACAAGGTCGACGCGGGACGGATCGCCAGCAATGGTTTGCAGGTGTTTGGCGCCAAGTGCTGTGCATGTGGCCCCCCATTCAGCGGCACCGGGACCGGGTTTCAGCTTTTCCGACAGATCCCATTCGGTGTTTGTCCAGATGTCGCGGGCATGGGCCGAAAAGGACCACGGCAGCCCGCGCATCACAGCCGCATAGCGCGTGACAGAAGCTGGTGTGTGCAGGAAGTGGGCATAAAGCCCTTTTGTTTCTGGCGGCAAGCTGGTTGCCATGACGCAAGCCTGCCCAAAACGGCGGATGCGGTTGCGGGTGAAGTCGCGTCGCAGGTCTTTGAAAAACATGCCCGCCGCTTTGAAGTAACCCGGCAGCCTGTGCGATTTCAGCCAAGCCCCCAGAACGCGCAGGGGCTCTTCGTGCAAGTATTCCGGCAGGTAATGGATCGTGCCGGTGACCTGATCGTGCAAGGGGTGTGTTTTTTTGTCGTAAGGGCGGCGCAGGGACCAGATATCGAACTGCACACCCTTGGATTCGAGTGCGGCCAGTTCTTGTGCGATGAATGTTTCGCTCAGGCGGGGCCAGCCTTTGACGACAATGCCAAGGGGAGGGGGCGCTTTGGTCATGTATTTGGTGAGGGGTGATAAATGTTGCCGGGCAATAAGCTTGCCACGCGGTCAACCACATGGGGCAATCCGTTCAACAGCGCCTTTGCGCCCGCTTCGGAGGGCTTCTTTTGGTCTGGCAAGGTGCGGATCGCATTTGCGACGGCTTCAGGCGTGAGTTCCCCGCGTTCGGGGCTCAGCATACGCACAAGCCCAAGTTCTTCGGCACGCGACGCGCGAATGAACTGTTCTTTGCGCGGTTTGATGCGGGGCACAATGACGGCGCGTTTGTCAAAAGACAGCACTTCGCAGAACGTGTTGTACCCCCCCATGCAGACAACACCGATGGCACCCGCATGGAGACTTTCGATTTCGGCTTCAAATCCGATGGCATCGACGCGACCATTCAGGTTCGCCACACGCTCCTCAAAGGCCACGCGGGTATCACCAGACAGAAAGGGGCCATAGACGATTTTTGCATTGGGCAGAAGGTCTGGGTTTTGCTCATAAGCCGCGAGCACCAGATCAACCATGGCGGCACCGTCTCCGCCGCCGCCGGGTGTGACCAGCACATATTCTTCGTCGCCTAACGGTGCGTCGCCAACCATTTCGCGTTGAAGAAATCCGGTCCAGTGAATGCGTGAGCGGGTGTCCTCTTTCAGAGGCAACCCTTGGGTCGGGTCGTAAAAACTGTCGGGACCATAGACCCAGATATCGTCGTAATAGCGATCAGCGGCCTCTGTTGCGCCTTTACGGTCCCATTCCGCTTTCAAGACGTCTGCATCATCCAGAACATCCCGCAGCCCAAGAACACAGCAGGTGTGGCCGCCTTGCAAAGACTGAAGGGCGGGCAAAAGCTCCCCCCGGAAACCGGTGGGCTCTTTGTCCACAATCAACAGGTCGGGCTCATAGGCCTTGATCGTTGATTGAATGATGGCAGATCGCAGATTGGTCACTTCGTCGATATCCAGTCCCATAGTCTGAGAGACATAGGATCCATCGGCAAGCTTTGTGACCCCGGGCAAGCGAATGTGATCGACCCGTTCGGGAAATGCAAAACGGCCTGCCACGGGGCTGCCGGTCAGGATCAGGGCAGAGGCCGTTGGGTCGGCTTCTGTCAATGCACCCGCCAAGGTGCGTGATCGGCGTAAATGGCCCAATCCGAATGTGTCATGGCTGTAAAAAATGATGCGGGGGCCGCGCACTGCTTTCGGGTTCATGGTTTACCCACCTGCCTGTTTTGATCCTTGGCGCACTCGTTTCTGGTGCGCATTTGAACCAAGTTTACGTCTGTGTTTGTGCACAAAGCTGTGCAGCCCAATCCCATTGCTATGGCACAAATGAACTCAGCTTGCAAAACATGTATTTTGCGCTGACGCTGAATTGCAAAGCCGCGTGGTATTGCCTAGCGTCCATCCAGTGTTTTTCAGAGGGTCATGATGCGCCGCAGAATTGAAAATTGGGCAGGCCTTTTGCTGCTGTCATGGATGGTGTTCTGTTTCGGAACGATTGCGTCCGCACAAGGTTTTGGACTGCTGGGCAGTGTGTCCGGGGGATCAGAAACGTCGGACATTGCCGAGGTCATATCCCAAGCAGCAGACGCGGGCGTTGGGGTGATTGTGATCGACCCACAAGGTAATATTTTGTCGCCGCTACCGCACGCAGGTGCCGTCGATCACAGCGCGCCAGAGGCCGGTGCAAGCCTGATGAAGGCCCAAGAGAACGCCAATGCCTTTCGAAACGCATTATTCCTTCAGCTGTCTCAGTTGCCAACTGCGGTGACGGACGTGTTGCGGGTTCTGCGCGACAGCTCACCAGACGGAACTTTGATGGCCTATCTCAAAGTTCTGGTTCTGTCGCTGGGTCTTTTTGCAATTGGTATGGTGTTTGAACGGTATGTGTATGGCAGACGCATTGCAGCACGGTTTGTTATTCCACTGATCAAGGACGATCCAAAAGGCTATATTGAAAAGATGCCTTTCCTGACCATCCGCTTTCTTGCGGGTGTGATCGGCATCGTGGTGTCCATGGTTGTGGCTTATGTGCTGGGTTTTGTGATTTTTGGTCCTTTGACCAGCAGTTCGATCCAATACACTGCCACCTTGGTCAATATTGGCTATTTCTCGGCCCGTGCGATTGCGGGTGTCTGGCGGATGATCCTGTCGCCTTACCTTGAACAGTATCGCATCCCGCGCATGACCAATCATGACGCGCGCCGCTTGCACCTTTGGCTGACGGCCGTGGTGATTGTGGGCTTTTTCGTCATGCTCTTTGGGGCGTGGATTCGTGAATTGGGTGTCACCAACGAACTGAACGTGTTCATTACGCTGTTCCTTGGGTTTGGCGTTATGTTGTTGAATATTCTGCTGGTGATCGTGAACCGAGGTGCCATCACCAAGGCTCTGCTGAACGGTGTAGAAGAGCGCGCAGCGACGTGGCCTGTGCGCTTTCTGGCGCGGCTGTGGATGCCCGCGGTTTTGGTTTACCTGATGTTCGCGTGGGGTGAGCTGGCCTATGACATGGTCTTGGGGTTCAATCCCGGCGTTCCCTTGATCGCAGGGGCGTATGCCATCCTGACTGTGGTTTTGGTGGTGTATGGCGTGATCAACTATCTGATCGAACGCGGTTTTGCCCGCGCCCGCGCCATGCGCATGATCAACGCGCAAGGCGGCGATGCCGGAGAGGATATGAGCCAAGACGTGCCGGACATTGTTCTCGCGTCCCGCAATAAAATCACCTCTTTCGAAGGGCTGGCCCGAAGAATTGCGGGCATTCTTGCCTTTGTGGCGGGGTTCTATGCCTTTCTAAGCTTCTGGGCGCCCGAGAATAATTTGATGGAAGGCAGTGTGCCGGATCGCACGCTGGACATCATTGTTATCGTATTCCTTGGATACATTGTCTTTCACGTATTCCGAATTTGGATCGACAACAAAATCCGTGAAGAACAGGGCGACGATGTGCCTGCGGAACTGGGGGATGAAGGCGGCGGATCCAGTGCGTCGCGGCTGGCGACGTTGCTTCCGCTGTTCAAAAACTTCGTGTTGATTGTGATTGTGGTGACCGTAGGATTGATCGTCCTGATGGAGATGGGCGTGAATGTCGGCCCCTTATTTGCGGGTGCCGGTATTGTTGGTGTCGCCGTTGGGTTCGGATCGCAAAGTCTGGTGCGGGATATCTTCTCGGGTGCGTTCTTCCTGTTTGATGATGCGTTTCGCAAAGGGGAATATATTGAAATCGGGGACGTAAAAGGCACGGTCGAAAACATCTCGGTCCGGTCTTTTCAGCTGCGTCACCATCTGGGCAAGTTGCACACCATCCCATTTGGCGAAATCCAGGTGCTGTCAAACTATTCGCGCGATTGGGTGATGATGAAGCTGCCCTTGCGGGTGACGTATGACACGGACGTGGACAAGGTGCGCAAGCTGGTCAAGAAGCTGGGGCAAGAGCTTTTGAACGACCCGGTGATCGGGGACGACTTTATCCAGCCGCTGAAGTCACAAGGCGTGATCGAAATGCAGGACAGCGCGATGATCATCCGGGTGAAGTTCATGACCAAACCCGGGGACCAGTGGGTGGCGCGCAAACGGGTTTACGAGGAGATCCGCGCCATGTTCGAACGGGAAGGCATCAAGTTTGCACATCGCGAGGTGACCGTGCGTTTGGCGGAAGGGCCAAGCGCAGATCAATTAAACCCAAAGCAAAAGGATGCGGTCCTTGCTGCTGCCGAGGCGGCGTTAGAAGAGGAAGACATTGCGGACGCCATGGATGGAGATGAGCGCTAACGTGAGCTGAAGCTCACCTTACATCTGTGTTTACCGTAGGGTGAGCTTTAGCTCACGCGCCGCTTACCGCCAGCCGGCGTCTGCAAGCGCGGCGCGATACGATGGGGCGATCTTCAAGGGGCCTTTGAGATCTGCGTTCAACAAAGCCTGATGCAATGTCGACAACCGCCAGCAGGGTACATGCATGATCATATGATGCTCTAGGTGGTAGTTGACCCAATAGGGTGCGATGAAGGTGCGTGCGATAGGACTGGCATAGGTCGTGCGCACATTCTGCAGCGGATTTTCTGACTGTTCCGTGGCCCCATGCTCGGCGATATTACGAATGCGCACGACCAATTGGAACCACGTCAGATACGGCAGGACCCAGAAAACCAGCCCATACCACCACTGCCCAAACAGGCTCATTGTTATGGCGGGGGCCAAGAATACAGGCAGCGAAATCCACAAATCTGGCGTTTTGAACGCTTGTGCCATGTCTTGCTGTGCTGCCTCTTTCGCGTCCTTGTCCCCCGCAAGACGCACCGCTAACAGGATTTGTGCGATCAGTTGTTTCACACCCGTTTGTCCCGTCAGATCGCGAAAGAATTTGCGCTTGAGGCTGGCTTTGGACGTTGGGAATTTTGCGCTGAGCACGAGGTCAGGGTCTTTGTCCGTCTGCGTGAAGCGGTGATGTGCAAGGTGGTAATGCCGATAGCCTTTCAGTTCGGCCAATATGGGGCGCCCACATAGCCATTCGCCCGCGAATTCGTTCAAAGCACGGGTTTTGAACAACGCATTGTGGGCGGCTTCGTGCATCAGAATCGCCAAACCCAGTTGGCGAGAGCCGATCAGCATGATTGCAAAAACACCCGTTATGATGTTGGGCCATATGGCAAAAAGCCAAACTGCGACAGCAATCACACCCCAGCAATGCAGCACCAGCCAAAACCCCATCGCGTCAGAGCGTTCGGCCAAAGCGCGAATATGATCTGGTGTCAGGTAGGCTTTCCCAGGTGTCATGGTGTGATCCTCCTGCGGCGGAGTGTCTCAAACCCGGCAGCGGTCGGTCAAGGAAAACGCGGGGTCAATGCCAGTCAAAGAAGTGAGGCCCGGCACGGGCCAACAGGTCTTTTGCCAATGCACGGCCCATTTGCGCGCCGTCTTCGATGGGGCCGGTCACAGAGTCTGACAGCGCTTCTGATCCGTCAGGGCGCAGCACTTCACCACGCAAAAACAACGTGTTCCCATCCAACTGCGCAAGCCCCGCAATTGGTGTTTCGCATGACCCATCCAAGGTCAGCAAAAAGGCGCGTTCGCCCGCGAGCCGATGCCCTGTGGCTGTATCGTGGATGGCGTCCAGCATCCCAGCCATGTTGAAATCGTCCGAGCGCCGTTCAATCCCAATCGCCCCCTGCGCAACCGCTGGCAGCATATCGTCTGGCGCAATCGGGGTTGATGGGACTGTGTCCATTTGCAATCGGTTCAGGCCCGCGCAGGCAAGAAAGGTTGCTTCTGCCACCCCATCTGCGAGCTTTTTCAACCGTGTTTGGACGTTTCCACGGAACTCCACCACGTTCAGGTCCGGACGCTTGTGCAAAAGTTGCGCCCGCCGACGCAAGGACGACGTGCCAACCGTTGCGCCTTCTGCCAAATCCGCAATCGCCGTCAAAGTTGGGGACACAAAGGCATCGCGTACGTCCTCGCGCGGCAAATAGGTGCCCAAGGTCAAACCGTCTGGCTGAATCGTTGGCATATCCTTCATGGAATGCACCGCGATGTCGATCTTGCCGGACAGAAGGTCCTCTTCGATTTCACGCGTGAACAACCCTTTGCCGCCAATGTCCTTAAGCGCGCGATCCTGAATCATGTCACCGGTGACTTTGATCACCACAATTTGAAAGCAATCATCCTCAAGCCCAAAAGCCTTGGCCAGCCTGTCACGCGTTTCATTGGCCTGCGCCAGCGCCAATGGGGAACCGCGTGTCCCTATGTTTAAAGGATTTTTTGACGTGGGAAGGCGTAAAGTCATGGCTTTGTCTTTTCTGGGTGTCAGAGCATGCGGGCAACTGGAATGATCCTGCGTTCAGCGATAAGACAGCCCGGTGCGCGATGAAAGGCGGAATTTCCAAGATGACCCAAACAAAGACCATTCTTCGAGCTTTAGCCGGTGAGCAACAAAAAACGCCCCCGATTTGGATGATGCGCCAAGCGGGCCGGTATTTGCCAGAGTATCGCGCGACGCGTGCGCAAGCCGGGGATTTTTTGTCGCTGTGTTACAATCCAGATTTGGCAGCAGAGGTGACATTGCAGCCCATCCGCCGTTATGGCTTTGATGCGGCTAT
>CALHST010000096.1 GCA_938038825.1 uncultured Paracoccaceae bacterium
TGGTCTGCAGGTTCTGGCCCGGATGCAACGCCGTATTTCCGGGTGTTCAACCCAGTATCACAGCGCGAAAAGTTTGACCCAAACCGCCGTTATGTGGATCGTTGGATCGCGGAGGGG
This sequence comes from uncultured Paracoccaceae bacterium, assembly GCA_938038825.1. Taxonomy (GTDB): domain Bacteria; phylum Pseudomonadota; class Alphaproteobacteria; order Rhodobacterales; family Rhodobacteraceae; genus Aliishimia. Next base: position 118 of record CALHST010000096.1, read on the forward strand.
CGCAAAAATCCACACAAGGACGCGGTGTCGTTTTATGACGCAATCCCAATCTCTTGGGGGATTTCATTACATGATGATTACCCCGATCCGATCGTCGCGGCCGACGTCGGACGCAAGCGCGCATTGTCGGCTTATCAGACACGCGGTTTCTGAAGTGTTAACTTTCCGGCGCTGTGACAGAACCAAACCGCGTGTTCGTTCGTAACACCTTTAGCAATAAACAAAACTTCGCGTAGTCGCTATGGTTGAGTGTTCAATCGTATCGCTTGCCAACACGAAAGTGTCATTTTAATCTGACACTAAATAAGAGCTAGGGAAGTAAATGGTTCTGACAACAACAGATGGGCAACCCGATTTGCCGCGCTATTTCTCGCAGGTTTTCAAAATGACCAGCGCGATGAATAATGGACAGATCGACTTTGTTCTACCGGATGGACGCAGGTTCCGAGCGGCAGGTCAAAACCCCGGTCCCGTGGCCGAACTGCACATCCATAATCCAGATATCTTTGCTCGTTTGATCCGAGAAGGGGATCTTGGCTTTTGTGACGCGTATCTGGATGAATGGTGGAGCACGCCTGATCTGCAGGCTTTCATGGATCTCGTGCATTCGGACAACGACGACATTTACGATGGGTTCCCGGGCAAAGGGCTTGTGCGCGCATTTGAGAAGTTCCGCTTTTGGCTGCAGCGCAACCACAAAGAGCAAGCCAAAAAGAACATCAGTTATCACTATGACCTTGGAAACAAGTTCTATGGTCTGTGGCTGGATGACACGATGACCTATTCCTCGGCCATTTTTGAAACTGGTCAGGAAAGCACCGAAAAAGGTCAAATCGCGAAATACGAGTCGATGGTCGATCAAATGGGGGTGGAACCTGGGGATCATGTGCTGGAGATCGGCTGTGGTTGGGGCGGTTTTGCCGAATACGCGGCAAAAGAACGTGGATTGAAAGTCACGGGGTTAACCATCAGTAAAGAACAGTTCAACTACGCGCAGGAACGCATTGAAAAGGCGGGACTTTCACATCTCGTGAACTTCAAACTACAGGACTATCGCGACGAAAAAGGGCACTATGACGGCATTGCATCCATTGAGATGTTTGAAGCTGTGGGTGAGAAATATTGGCCTGTCTATTTCGAAACTGTCCGTGAACGGTTGAAACCCGGCAAACACGCCACGTTGCAGATTATTACAGTTCAAGATCGTCGGTGGGACGTTTATCGGCGCGGGGTGGACTTTATTCAGAAATACATCTTCCCCGGCGGCATGTTGCCCAGCCCCAAGGCGTTGACTGCACAAGTTGTGAAGGCGGGATTGAGTGTTGAAAGGTCCATCGAGTTTGGCCAAAGCTATTCGCTGACGCTGCGCCGTTGGCACGAGACATTCAACGAAAAATGGGATCAGATCGCAGACATGGGCTTTGATGATCGGTTCCGTCGGATGTGGAATTTTTATCTCACCTCTTGCGCGGCGACCTTTGAAAGTGCCAATTGTGACGTGACACAGATAACAATTAAGCGGCCCGGCTGAGTTTCACACTCAAATCAGAGGCTGCCCAAAATCAGAGGGAGCAAGCCTTTGCCCGACGCATCACGCCTAGTAGCCGCAGTCTGTCTTGCCATTGTGGCGTTTTTTCTGAGTGGCCTCGTGATGGAGGTGTACGAAGAATATATCGGTTCCGAGGTCAATTTTGGTTGGTTTATCCCAGTGAACATCGCGTTGGGCGTTGCGGTTGGTTGGAAAGCCATGGGAAGTCGGGCTGGGCGTGGCGTCAGCCAAGCCATCACCAACGGCGCAACAGGTGTTTTCCTGTTGGTTTTGTGGGGTTTGTTCGTTCAGGCCTGCAACGAGATGATCGCCCGGGCCATGAAGAACCTGTATGATGGCCCAATTGAAGCAATTGGCGCGATTTTCCAAATCGGCGTGGAATGGGGCCTGCTCCTAATGACGGGGCCAATTCTGGCCACTATGGCGGTGGGCGCCTTTGTGTCCGGTATTTTGACGGAATACGCATGGCGGACTTGGCGGTGAGTGCACTTTTCCTTTATGGAACGCTGCGCCATTTACCATTGCTTGAGGTCGTTTTAGGCCGCCGCCCTGACGGGAAGGATTTGATCCCGGCGTCGGTGCGTGGAGCCCGGGTGTCGTGGGTCAAAGACAAACACTTCCCGATGATTGAATTGGGCACTGATCGTACGGCTGCAGGACTTCTGTTGAAGAACCTGAGTGACGTGGATCTGGCACGGCTCGATTTCTATGAGGGTGGATTTGGCTATTCTTTAGTGCCTATTGAGACGTCAGAAGGTCCCGCGCAGATCTATATGCCGGGGCGCAGCATTGGTCCGCGGGGACATGCGTTTGATTTAGGGGAATGGGAACAGCAATACGGTCAGGTCAATCTATATGCCGCGCAAGAAGCCATGCTTTATTTCGGCAAGCGGTCTGCAGCGGATGTCGCTGCGCTGTCCCCGCGAATGCGCGCGCGTGCCTATTCCCGGATCAGAGCGGAAGCCGCACAAGTCACAGAATTTGCAGGCCGTGTGGATCTTGAACACGTTGATATCCCTTATTCCGACTTCTTTGCCGTACGGGGACACGTCCTGCGGAAGGAGACTTTTCAAGGCCCCATGAGCAATCCAATGGATCGCGCCGTGTTCTGGGCCGCAGATGCGGCTTTGGTGTTACCCTATGACCCAGTTCGTGACCGCGTTTTGTTGGTAGAACAGTTTCGCGTAGGGCCTGTTGCCCGCGGTGACCCGCGGGCTTGGCAATTAGAACCAGTCGCAGGACTGATTGACCCCGGAGACACCCCGGAAACGACGGCGCGCCGCGAAATGATTGAGGAATCCGGGCTGGCCGTCCATCGGTTAGAACCCGTGGCAGAAGGATATCCCAGCCCCGGCACCTCATCGGAATATTATTATTCTTATATCGGGATCACTGACATTCCCGATGATGCTGCCGGACTGACAGGTCTTGCTGAAGAGAATGAAAACA
>CALHST010000097.1 GCA_938038825.1 uncultured Paracoccaceae bacterium
CGTCAAAACGAACCCCAGAAACAAAACGCGACGAAAGCGCGGGTCTCCTATTTGCCCGAGTGTTAGCGTAAAGGCGTTGAATATCATTCCGTTACCCATGTTGTGATCGCGTCCAGACCCGGGCGAGGGCGTTCTGGTGGGCGGGCAGTTTCTGTCCCAAGGTACAAGAAGCCTGCAACCCGTTCATGTGCGCCAAGGCCCAAACCGGTTTCGACAAATCCGCGATCATGGGATGGCCAACCCGACAACCAATTTGCGCCCCAACCAGAAGCCAAAGCTGCATTCAACAGGGCAAGACACACCGCACCCGCGGAATAGGTTTGTTCGATTGCTGGGATTTTTTCGGACGGTTTTTGAACTTCGATCACTGCGACACACAGTTGTCCTTGGTCAAATTGACTGCGCCCCTTTTGGCGTTTTTCTTCATCCAAGCCCATGGCGTGACCGCGTTCTGTCGCGAGTTCAGCAAGCCTTGCAAGGGCAGGGCGTTCCAACACAATAAAGCGCCAGGGTTCCAGTTTGCCATGATCTGGTGTTCTGGCAGCTGCTGTTAAGATAGTGTTCAACGTTTCCCGGTCGGGAACGGGACCGCTCAGCGTTTTTGCTGGCCGCGACCGACGGGTCAGCAGAAAATCGAGTGCGGCGTGGTTTTTGTCGGGCATGTTAATTCCATTTACATACGTGGATTTATGTCGGAAGTCAGTGGCGCAAAGTCAAGGTTAAAGCCCAAGCGCTATGGCCATATCATTGATTTCATTGTTCAAATAATCGCTGAACTTTGGATTCGGTTGCCGGGCTTTAAACCCAACACCAAGTGGGTCATCCACTTTGATCGCAGAGCCAGATAACGCTTGCAGCGTTGAATGGCCACAAAACGGTACATAAGCTTCAGAATATCCGCCTTCGTGTACCAAAACCAGCTTTCCGCCGCACAGGTCGCTGGCCAAATCTTTGATCATAAGCGTCATGTCGTGGAAGGTGGCTTCGGTTGCCAGCATCGTTGACAAAGGGTCCGGGGCGGCTGCATCGAAACCACAGGCCACAACGATAAGGTCAGGTTCAAATGCGCGCAATGCGGGTTCCACAACGCGGTTCATGGCATGCAAATACTGGGCATGGCCAGAACCCGGGTACATCGGCAAATTGACATTAAATCCTTGCCCTGAACCCTCTCCGCGATCGGCGAGATAGCCCGAATTGATTGGGTAGTTCCCTTCTTGGTGCAGCGAAATAGTAAGCGTGTCTGCGCGGTCATAGTAGATCGCTTCGGTGCCGTTGCCGTGGTGTACATCCCAATCGACCACAGCGATTTTAAGCCCAGGGTTGCTGGCGCGCGCGGCTTCTAGCGCGATGGCGATATTGGCCAGCAAACAAAAGCCTTGTGGACCATTTGGAAGGCAGTGATGTCCCGGCGGGCGCGACAGGGCATAGGCGTTCTCAAGATCCCCGGCGAGCACAGTGCGCACGGCTTCGGATGCAAGGCCCGCTGATAAAGCGGCGATCTCAAAGCTGCCTTTGCCGAAAGGGGCGTGATGGCCTAATTCACCGCCGCCAGCGTCAGAAAGAGTTTTGAATTCATCAAGATAGAATGCCGGATGAACACGCAGCAACGCGTCCATGTCAGCCATTGGCGCGCTGCGCATGTCAAGCTCGGCAGACAATCCGGACACATCCATCAGGTTCTTCATCCGGCGCTTGGTTTCGGGGCTTTCGGCCAATCCACCCGCCATCGGCTGGACAAAACCACCGACGGGCATGGTCAATGCATATTGCCCGCCCGAGTGCCAAAAGCACTTTTCATCCCAGAAAAACCCTGTCGCCATATCTGCCTCCTATGCTGGGTCGCACCCTGACGGAGCGCACCAAGAATGTCGAGATTTCGGTGTGTAGCAGCGGTTATCCCTGCGCGTGTGGCTTTGTGTCCTTGGTCTTATGTGACTTCGGCCAACAACGCATCCACGTCCAACGCACGGTTCACCATCGCAAGCGTCCCATCTGGTTCGCGCGGCCAATCCTTCTCGTCGCGATCCACGTAAAGTTCTATGCCATTGCCATCGGGATCGTTGAAATACACTGCCTCTGACACCCCATGATCCGCCGCGCCTTCTAGTGCCACACCGCTGTCCAACACTGACTGCAACGTTGCCGCAAGGCTCGGCCGGTCAGGAAAGACAAAGGCGACGTGATACAGTCCAGCCGCCCGGATGGGTGCGGGATCTGCACCCTTGGAATGCCACGTATTCAGCCCGATGTGGTGGTGATAACCACCAGCAGACAAAAAGGCGGCTTGATCGCCGTATCGCATGGTCACCTCAAACCCCATTGTGCTGGAATAAAAGTCGATGGCGCGTTCAAGGTCCGTGACTTTCAGGTGAATGTGTCCCACACGTGTTTTCGGGTGAATCGTCATGTGTTTGATCCTTTCTTTTTGCCCTCCCAAAATGGTTTGTTTGATTGTGAACAAAAGATCCAAAGGTGAACGGCCTATGTGCGCAGAAACACATTCCATGTCGCGCCGCCATGCGCGGATTGCGGTTTCGGTCGTGTTTGCCTTGGCGGGGTCATTGCTGGGCGTATGGGCGTCGCGGATTCCGGCGATAGCAGATGCTTATGGAGTGTCGCACGCGCAATTGGGACTGGTGCTGCTGTGTTTGGCGGGTGGCGCGGTTCTGGCCTTTCCATTTGCAGGACGGGCCATGGATCGCCACGGCGCGGCACGTGTGACACGCGCGTTAGCGATGATCTTGCCTGTGACGTTGGTTTTGATCCCACTGATGCCCAATGCCGTGTTTCTGGCGCTGGGCTTGTTTCTCTTCGGAGCCGTAACAGGGGCGATGGATGTCGCCATGAATGGCTGGGCGGCCGAGGTCGAACGGCGCTTTGACGCGGCAATGATGTCGTCTTTTCATGCGATGTTTTCGGTGGGGGCCGGGCTGGGGGCCGCGACGGGCTATGTCGCTGCCGGAGTCCCGGTCGTTGTGCATTTCGCCTGTGCTGCGGTCATTTTGGGTTTCGCCGTTTGGGCCATCGCGCGCGGCTCGTGGCAGGCCGATGCTGGCGAGCCGGACAACGCGCCGCTTTTCGCCCTGCCACGTGGCTTACTGCTATTGGCGGGTTTGATGGCGCTATGTTCTGCATTGGGCGAAGGCGCGATGCTGGATTGGAGCGCGATTTTCCTGAACGATGTACTGGACGCGCCAGAACGTGTCGCGGCCTTGGGGTTCACTGTGTTTTCCATTGCAATGGTCGCAGTGCGGTTGATCGCGGATGGGCTTGTGACGCGGTTTGGTGCTGTTTTGGTGGCACGTGTTAGTGGAGTTATTGCGACTTTGGGCGCGTCGGTGATGGTGCTTTCCGGATCGGTTCCCGTGGCGATGATCGGCTTGGCGCTGTTGGGTGCAGGCTATGCGGTCCAATTCCCCTTGGCGTTCAGCCGCGCGGCGAATGACCCCGTGGTGCCGCCGGGCCGGGGCTTGGCGGCAGTCGCGACGCTTGGGTACGGAGGTATCCTGTTCGGCCCACCCGTGATTGGGTTCCTGGCAGAGCTGTTCGGACTGCAAAGCGCGTTTGTTCTGTTGGTTGTCTTGTCAGCCGCGTTGATCTGGTTGGCGGGTGCGCTGCGTCAATAATCTTGGATGTTTCAAGTTTTTGACAAAAAGTCCCACTAAATTATGCGCAGTTTGTTAAAGATAGTAACCAGTAAGGAATGAAATCATGCGATTTATTTCGTGTATTGCAGCATGCGCTTTTGCCACAGCGTCCCACAGCGCCACAGTTTCGGTCGGTAGTTTCGACATCGATGCAATTCTGTTCGCCGATGATGTAACTGTGACAGTTGGGAATGTGCCAACCGCGGCCCGGGTCATCGGAACAAATTTTGCGGAATCGGTGGGTGTTGCTGATGGGGAAACCATCGAAGTTCTGTTCACAGACAATACTTTGGTCAATGGAACGGGATTTGATCTGTTTCTTTTTGAAACAGGGAACCCAGAAGCCCCGTCTGTCTCGGTCACGACAAACGGCCAAGTCGTGCAGGCGCAGTTTATTGAACGGGATGTCACACGGGTTTTGACACCCGAAGCGATCAATATCTGGGGTATTGATTTCGACGATTTCGGATTGCCACAGGGTCTGCTGAATGGATCCATATTTTTGCGTGGTGTGACCACCAACACGCCAGAGATTCAAGCCGTCGCCGCCGTAAATGGTGGGCCCGTTGCACCAGTACCATTGCCAGCAAGCATTGGGTTTTTGGCCGTAGCTTGTGGATTTGGCTGGGCTGTCAAAAAACGTAAACCCGCATAACGTACAGCAAAATGCGCAAGAGACACCGCATTGCTGTCCCTTGCGCATCGCATTGTTCGCCGTTTACTTCACCATACCGACAATCTCGTAGGTCTTGGCCAAAATTGGCGCGGTGATTTCGCGTGCTTGCCCGGCGCCATGGGCGAGTATCCGGTCAATCTCGGCTGGGTCCGCCATCAAACGCGCCATTTCACCAGCGATTGGTGCCAGTTTTTCAACGGCCAAGTCCGCGAGCATCGGTTTGAACGCGCCAAATTGCAGGCCTCCGACCTCTTTGAGCACATCATCGACCGAGATGTCCGCCAACGCCGCCCAGATGTTCACAAGGTTGCGCGCATCGGGGCGATCTTCCAGCCCTGCGGCTTCGGATGGCAAGGCATCCGGGTCGGTTTTGGCTTTGCGGATCTTCTTGGCGATGGTGTCAGCGTCGTCCGTCATGTTGATGCGCGAGGCATCCGATGGATCGGACTTGGACATCTTCTTGGTGCCGTCCCGCAGGCTCATCACCCGCGTCGCGGCCCCTTCGATCACGGGTTCGATCACCGGAAAGAAATCCACACCAAAGTCATGGTTGAATTTGATCGCGATGTCGCGCGTCAGCTCAAGGTGCTGTTTCTGGTCATCGCCCACAGGCACGTGGGTCGCGTGATAAATCAGGATGTCTGCGGCCATCAGTGCGGGATAACCAAACAGGCCCAAAGACACGTTCTGGGCATTCTTGCCCGCCTTGTCCTTGAACTGCGTCATCCGCTGCATCCAGCCCATGCGGGCGACACAGTTGAAGATCCACGCAAGCTGCGCGTGCTCGGGCACTTGGGACTGGTTGATCAGGATCGACTTTTCGGGGCTGATGCCCGAGGCAATAAAGCCTGCGGCCAGCTCGCGTGTGTTGTGCGCCAGATCTTTGGGGTCTTGCCAGGTTGTAATCGCGTGCAGATCCACCATGCAGTAGACCGTTTCAAAGCTGCCTTCGTTTTGCATATCCACAAAACGCTTGATGGCACCCAAATAGTTGCCCAGCGTCAGACCGCCGGACGGTTGGATGCCAGAGAAAACGCGGGGGGTGAACTGTTGTTCAGACATTTGGATTACTCTGGTTATTAAGGCCCTTTTCGCTTAAGCGGGCAAGGCATAGGCGTCAAGCAGGAGCCCCAGGAATGGATGATGGTAAGCAAGGGTATGATCCCAGTCCGGTAAATCCATTACCGCCCACTGTGATCGGGCTGTTTGTGTTCATCTTCGGGGTTGAGGCGGTTCTTGCAGGGGCCGAAGCTGGGCTTTACGGCGGACCGCAAGCCATCGGATGGCGCATCAATCTGATCCGGGATTACGGATTTTCACCGGAAGTCTTTCAATGGATGATGCAAACGGGGCAATGGCCGTTTGAGCATCTGCTGCGCCTTGTGACATACCCATTCTTGCATGCTGGTTTCACGCAAATGCTGATGGGCGTGGTGTTCCTGCTTGCCATGGGCAAGATGGTAGGAGAAGTGATTGGTAATCTTGCTGTGCCGATCATCTTTTTCGGCAGTTCGATTATCGGGGCTTTGATCTATGGCTTTGTACCGGAAAAATCTTGGCTTTTGGGCGCATTTCCAGGCGCATATGGGCTGATCGGGGGATTTACCTTTATTCTTTGGGCACGTGCCAAAGTGACGGGTGGCAACCAAACCCAAGCCTTTTCGTTGATTGCGCTGCTGATGGGCGTGCAATTGTTGTTCGGTCTGCTGTTTGGCTCTGACAACACATGGGTTGCGGATCTTGGCGGCTTTGTCGCGGGTTTTGCGCTGTGCTTTGTTTTAGTGCCGGGTGCGCGCCGTGCACTGTTGCGGCGAATGCGGGGCGATTGACACTGTCGTGACGAGGGATTTGAGCGGTTGATCAACTGTGATACACTCCTGTCATCCAAGGCGAAGATTTTTTGGGCTGTCATGTAAGGAATGGAGATATTCCTGTTGCGAAGAACTTTTGAAGGCCCCGTGCGGCGTTATTTCGTTGTTTGACTGGACTCAGTTGAGCAGCCGATTCAAAGCCATGCCTTTGGTATGCTTTGAAAGCAAACCCCAATGACGCGCGATTTTTCGAAATTCACCTTGTCTGACAATGCTCAGGCACAGGCAGCACCAAAAATATCTACGTTGACTGCCCATGGATGGCAGCCGTATTTTGCGCAGCAAATCAGCGTCGAAGCCTTAAGTGAAACGCCACCTGCGCGCGTGACAGAGGTGCATCGAACCGCACAATATTTGGTGGGTGATGATGTCGACGGAAAATTTGCCAAGATACCAGACGCCACTGTTGGTGATTGGGTGCTGTTGAACCGGGATTTTCCAGCGCAAAGTGTTGTTCTGGATCGAAAAAGCATCATCAAAAGGCGCGCTCCGGGTCATGATCGCCAAGTTCAATTGATCGCGGCGAATATCGACACGGCGTTTATTGTGACCTCCTGCAATCAGGATTTTAACGTGGCGCGGTTGGAACGTTATATCGCGCTGGCTTTCGAAGCCGAAATCACCCCGGTTATTCTGCTGACAAAACTGGATCTGGTGGACACTGCAGATGCGTTTTTGGAGCCTGCGCGTGCGATCTCGGATCTTGTGACTGTTGTTGCGCTGGATGCTCGCGGTGCTGCCCCACGAGAGTTGTTGGCGCCGTGGTGTGGACCAGGGCAGACAGTCGCATTTCTTGGGTCCTCTGGCGTCGGGAAATCAACGTTGACCAACGCGCTGGCGGGCAACAGTGCCATTGAAACGCAAGCGGTCCGGGATGCGGACGCACGGGGGCGCCACACCACGACAAAACGGCAGCTTCATGCCGTACCCGGTGGTTGTCTTGTTCTGGATACGCCGGGCATGCGCGAATTGCAGATGACAGATGCGGCCGCAGGCATTGGCGAAGTCTTTGCAGATCTGCAAGAACTGTCAGAGGCGTGTCGGTTCAATGATTGTACCCATGACATGGAACCGGGCTGTGCTGTGCTTGCTGCCATAGACGCGGGCGAGATTGAGCCTGCGCGTGTGCAAAGATGGCGCAAGTTGGTCGCAGAAGAAGCATTCAACACTGCCAGCCTGGCGGAGCGGCGCGTCAAAAACAAAGCATTTGGAAAAATGGTGCGCAAAGTCGTGAAAGCCAAACACACCCGCCGCTGGGAATAGGTTTCCGTAGCCGCTGCGTACGGATGGTTGCACTTCAAATACTGAGTGATTTACTGCGTCACGCTTTGTTGCGCCGCAAGATGCCTCGGATTTCTGCCATTTTGAATGCACCAAACCAATGACCCAACAGCGCATAGCTGAGCATTCCTGAAATGATCAAAATAGTTAAGGCCAAAGCGCGCCAATAGGGGACGCCCAAAGCGCCACTAAGCATGACGTTACAGGCCCACAACACTGCGCCCATTCCGATCGACGCAAACAGGATCTTCCAGATCCGTTTGTGAAAGCGGGCGTCAAACCGGGCAACCTCGCCCATGGGGCGCGCGCCCACCGCCAACAGCCAGACCATAGCCCAGCCTGCACAGGTAGTGGCAATCGCGGGACCAACCCATCCAAGGATTGGGCCCAGTCCCACCGCAAGCCCGACGGCAAGCACGGCATTGATGATCATGGCGATCACGGCAAAGCGGAACGGGCTGCGCGTGTCTTCGCGGGCGAAGTAGAGTGGCTGCAGGATTTTCTGCATAACAAAGGCGGGCAGGCCCAGCCCATAGATTTGCACTGCCAGCGCAATCGAGGCGCTGTCATCCGCAGTGGTGGCTCCGCGTTGAAACAATACCGAAACCAAAGGGATCGGGATGATCATCAGGGCCACAGATGCGGGAATGGTCAGCGCCAAGGACATTTCTGCGGCACGTGACAAGGCGGCGCGTCCACCTGTGTCGTCCTGCGCTTTTAAGCGGCGGGATAGATCGGGAAGCAGCACAATTCCGATGGCGATACCGACAACCCCCAATGGCAGCTGATACAAGCGGTCTGCAGCATAAAGCCAACCTACCGCGCGATCAAAATAGCTGGCGACTTGCTGACCAACCAACAGGTTCACTTGCATCACGCCCCCGGCCAGGGCAGCGGGCACCGCAATGATGATCAGGCGTTTCATCTCGGCAGAGGGGCGAGGCATGCGCAACCGCATGGTAAAGCCTGCCCGCTTTGCCGCAATCCAGACCAGTACAAATTGTGCGAGTCCCGCAACGGGAATGGCCCAAACAAGGGCGCGCGCCACGTCTTTACCCATCATTGCGGCCACAGTCATGGACCCGACAAGCAAGATGTTTAGCAAAACAGGGGCGGCGGCCGCGGCTGCAAAGCGACCAACCGCATTCAATACCCCGGACAGCAACGCCGCCAGCGAGATGAACAGCACATAGGGGAACGTTATGCGGCCAAATTCCACGGCAAGGCCAAATTGCTCTTGCCCTTCAAACCCGGATGCGAGTGCAAAGATCAGCCAGGGCATGGCAGCCATCGACACAAGTGTCAGGGCAATAAGGATCCCAGTCAGCCAAGCAAAGGCATCTTCGGCGAAACGATGC